>JBEVIK010000201.1:0-4900 GCA_040510715.1 Candidatus Limnocylindrales bacterium | reverse complement strand
TCAGCGCCGCAGCAGCTCCACGGATGCCGCGAGGCGCTCGAGCGACCCGACATCCATCGGCTCGAGCCAGATCATGATCTCCGGGTAGCCTGCGTCGGCGAACGCGCGCAGGGCGTCCGCGACCAGTGCGGGTGACGCCGGATCGCCCTCGATGCGCTTGGTCGGGTCGGGGCTCGCGCCGGGCGCGGTCGCATCGGGGTAGCGGACGCTCACGCCGACGGTCCGCTCGAGTGTCGCGGGGTCCCGGCCCTGCTGCTCGCAGGCCGCATCCAGACCGGCCATCCGCTCCAGGAGCACCGGGTCGGTCGGACGGGCCATCCACGCGATGTTGGTCGCGTCGGCGAAGCGGGCCACGATGCCCACCATCCGCCCGCCACGAGCCGACGAGAGGATGCGCATGTCCGGGCGCGCCGGCGGAAGGATCGCCGCATCGGCGGCCTGCACCCACCGGCCATCCATCGACGCCCGGCCGTCCCGGATGAGCCGGACCAGCAGCTCGAAGGCCTCCTCGGTCCGCCCCAGCCGGTGGTCGAGCGGGAACCCGAACGCCTCGTACTCCGGGTCATGCCAGCCGGCGCCCACCCCCAGGGTCAGCCGCCCGCCCGAGATCTCGTCGGTCGTGGCGGCCATCTTGGCGAGGAGCGCCGGGTTCCGGAAGCGGAGACCCAGCACGAGGGTGCCGAGCGGGATGGTCGAGGTCGTCGCGGCGAGCGCGGTGAGCACGCTCCACGCCTCGTGTGCGCCGCGCTCCGGCTGGTCCGGGAAGCGGAACAGGGTATGGTCCGGCACCCACAGCCCGTCGAACCCGAGCGCCTCGGCGCGTGACCCGAACGCCAGCACGTCCCGCCAGGGCTGGGGCGACGCCGCGTGATTGCCCACCGGGACATAGACGCCGACCTTCATGCGCACTCCCCTCCGATCTCGTCACCGATGCTAGCGGGTCGCGACTCGGCCTGACGGAGGGACGGTACCGACCCGTACCACCGGGGTGGTGGTGCGCGGACGCATCGGCTGCGAACGTCTGGGCCATGCGATCGCGAGCCCTGCGCTTCGGGGGCATCGACTGGCGGATCATCGCCTTCATCACGCTCAGCAGTCTCGGCGCGGTCGTGCTGTTGTGGGCGATCGGCGCGTCGCTCGGCAGCGAGCGAGGCTTCGGGTTCGACGCGCGTGCCTACTGGGGCTATCCGCGCGACGAGGTCTACAGCGCGGTCCCGACCCTGTCCGCGGGCTACAGCTTCTATCGGTATTCGCCGGTGTTCGTGCCGCTCATGACGCTCTGGACCGCCATCCCGTGGCAGCTGTTCGTGACCGCGTGGTTCGCGGTGGGTGTCGCGCTCTACGTCTGGATGGTGGGTCCGTGGGCGCTCGCCCTGCTGGCCGTGCCCGTGTTCGCGGTCGAGCTGTTCATCGGCAACATCCACCTGCTGCTCGCGCTCGCCATCGTGCTCGGCTTCCGCTGGCCCGCGGCATGGTCGTTCGTGCTGCTGACCAAGGTGACACCGGGCATCGGGCTGCTGTGGTTCGTGGTGCGCCGCGAGTGGCGCAGCCTGGGTATCGCGCTCGGCGTGACGGCCGTCATCGCGGCGGTGTCCCTCGCCCTCACCCCCGACCTGTGGGCCGCATGGCTCCGATCGCTCACCCAGACATCGGAGCCCGGCTCGGGCAACACGGTGGCCATCCCGCTGCCGTATCGGCTGGCTGTCGCGGCCATCCTCGTCATCTGGGGCGCGCGCACCGACCGGCGCTGGACCGTCGTGGTCGCCGCGACCATCTCCATCCCGGTCCTGTGGCTGAACGGCCTCGCGATGCTGGCAGGCGTGGTCGCGCTCCACCGTGGCTTCCCCGAGCGGTTGCACGGGCAGCTCGACTGGCTCATCGGGCCCCTGCGGGGACGGAGCACCGGTCCGCTCGCGCCGCAGGCGAACTGACCGCCCGACCCGTGATGGCAATCGCAGAGCTCCGGACGCGCCCCTGGGCGCCGAGCGTCGTGTTCGGGGCCAAGGTGCTCCTGACCATCGTGGCACTCGTGTTCGTGTGGGTCGTGCTCGGCGGGCTCGGCAAGCACCCCGAGTGGATCGGCTACGACGCCCACGCCTACTGGGGCTACCCGCGCGAGCCGCTGTACGGGGAGCCCGGCGTCTCGGTCGCGGGCGTGGACCTGTACCGCTACTCGCCCGCGTTCGTGCCGCTGATGACCCTGTTCACGATCCTGCCCTGGCCGGTGTTCGTGGCGGGCTGGATCGCGTTCCTGTTCCTGGTCTATGTCTGGCTCGTCGGGCCATGGTGGCTGCCGCTGCTGGCGTTCGCGCCGTTCCTCATCGAGATGCGCATGGCCAACGTCCACCTGCTGCTCGCGGCGGCCATCGTGCTCGGCTTCAAGTGGCCCGCCGCATGGTCGTTCGTGCTGCTCACCAAGGTGGCGCCCGGCGTCGGCCTGCTCTGGTTCGCCGTCCGGCGCGAGTGGCGCAGCCTGGGCATCGCCCTGGGGGCGACCGCCGCGATCGTGGCAGTGTCATTCGTGCTGGCGCCCGCGCACTGGATCGACTGGTTCGAGTCGCTGGTGCACACCACGCAGGATGACCCGCCGCTCGCGATCCACGTCCCGTTGACGTGGCGGCTGGTCGGTGCCGCGGCACTCGTGGTGTGGGGCGCGCGCACCGACCGCCGCTGGACCGTCGTGGTCGCCGCGACCATCTCGCTGCCCACCCTGTGGATCCACGGCTTCGCGATGTTGGCGGGTGTCATCGCGCTCCAGCGCGGGCTCCCGGAGGCCCGCTCGTTCGCGTGGGTCGACCGATGGACCCGATGGGTACCCGGCCGCCAGCTCACGACCCAGGAGCGTGCCGGAGCGTAGACGACCGCCCCGGGCTCAGTCGCCGCCCACCTCGGCCAGCCGGCGTGCCAGAAAGCGACGCTCGGCATCGGTCCGGGCGACGTGGATCGCCTCGCGATAGTCGATGGCGGCCTCGGCGGAGCGTCCTGCGCGTCGCAACAGGTCGGCGCGTACGGCCGGGAGCAGCGGGTAGCCTGGGAGCGCCTCATCGAGCGCAGGCAGCGATGCGAGTGCGGTCTCCGGGCCGTCACGGAAGCTGACGGCCACGAGCCGGTTGAGCTCGATCACCGGATCATCCCCGCGGAGCGCCAGCAGGGCGTCATAGGCGCGCACGATGCGCACCCAGTCGGTCGCCGCAGCCGAGGGCGCGGTCGCATGGAGCGCCGCGATGACCGCCTGGAGCCGGTACGAGCCGGGCTCGCCGCTGCCGACCGACGCGAGCATCCGGAGGCCAGCGTCGATCGACGCACGGTCCCAACGCTCACGGTCCTGCTCATCGATCGGCACCAGGTCGCCGTCCACGAACCGCGCCGCGCGACGCGAGTGCTGGAGGAGCATCAGCGCCAGCAAGGACCGGGCCTCGTCGTCGTGGGGCATGAGCGCGACCAGGACCTCGCCCAGCGAGATGGCTTCCTGCGCGAGGGCGTCGCGGAGGGGCTCCCCCTCGGTGGCCGAGTACCCCTCGCTGAAGAGGAGGTACACGACCGCGAGCACCGCGTCGATGCGGTCCTCGAGCTGGTCGGCGGGTGGGACCCGGAGCGCGATCCCTGCGTGCTCGATCTTGCCCTTGGCGCGCAGGAGGCGCTGGCTCATGGTCGCCTCGGAGACCAGGAAGGCCCGCGCGATCTCGCGTGTCGAAAGCCCCGTGACGACCTTGAGCGTGAGCGCCACCCGCCCCGCGAGCGGCAGGGCGGGGTGGCAGCACGCGAACAGCAGCCGCAGCCGGTCGTCGTCGTACGGACCGGGCGTGCCCACCGCGGTGGGGTCCCGGTCGACCGGGTCGGTCATCGTGAGCACCTGCTCCAGCTTCTCGTGCTCGACCCGGCGACGCTTGAGGACATCCAGCGCCCGGCGGCGTGCCGCGACGCTGAGCCACGCCGCGGGGTTGTCCGGGATGCCGTCCTCGGGCCATCGTGCGAGCGCCCGCTCGGCCGCGTCCTGGACACAGTCCTCGGCGAGGTCGAAGTCGCGCGTGACCCGGACGAGCGTCGCGACGAGGGCGAGTCGCTCCCGGCGGACCGCCTCCTCGACCGCGACGGCGACCGCGTCTGCTGGGTCGGTCATTCAGGGGTCCTCGGGGCCGCCCATGGAGTGGATGGGCCTGATCTCGAGCCTGCCCTCGTAGGCCATGTTGTGCCTGAGCGCCTGCTCGATCGCCTCGTCGAGGTCCGCGCACTCGAGGATGGCGACGCCCGCGATCCATTCGCGGGATTCCGTGAACGGGCCATCGGTGATGAGCACCTTGCCGTCGCGGACCCGCACCGTCGTGGCGTCGTCCTTCGATTGGAGCCGGATGCCCTGGAGGTACTCGCCCTTGGCGATGGCGTGGTCGAACCAGCCTTCGATGGGAGGCGCGGCTGCGTGATCCGCCTCGCTCGCCTCGGGGTCCATGCAGATGAACATCGCGTATCGCATGCCAGCCTCCGTGATATCGGTGTCCTGCACCTGCAGGCCATCCGATGCATCGACGATCCTGCCGGTCGGATCCCGACATCCACGCTCGACCCGATGAGTGTCGGATGTCGCGGGGGTCGATCGTCGTAGTGGACATGGCGCCCATCCCGGGTGCCGATCGACGACGGAGGAACGAACCATGCGCTACCTGATGCTGGTCTGCGTGGAGCCGGGTGTGTCCGAGGCGGACCGGGCCGCAGCCCCGGACATCGACGACTGGCTCGATGACGTGGCGAGCGTGCGGGTCGTGGGCAACGAGCTCCAGGGTCTGGGCACCGCGAAGACCGTCCGAGTCCGTGGCGGCCAGACCCTCGTCACGGACGGGCCGTTCACGGAGTCCAAGGAATGGATCGCGGGCTTCGACATCCTGGAGGTCCCGGACCTGGACGC
>JBEVIK010000200.1:0-4776 GCA_040510715.1 Candidatus Limnocylindrales bacterium | reverse complement strand
ATCGGCAGCGACGAGCCGCGGACCGAGGTGATGCCCACCCGCTTCGTGGCCCGGCCGTCGTGCGCGCCGCCCGCGCACTGACCCTCGGCCGACTCACCACATCACCAGGCCACCGGTCAGGTTGATGGCCTGGCCGGTCATGTAGGCCGCCTCGTCGGAGAGCAGGAACCAGGTCAGGGCTGCCGTCTCCTCGGCTGTCCCGACGCGCCCCAGGGGCACGGGCCGCAGCCGTGTCTCGGCGAGGTCCTCGGCGGTCATGCCCCGGAGCGGCGCGACCTGGGCCAGGACCTTGTCCTGCATGGGGGTATCGATGATGCCGGGACAGATGGCGTTGACCCGGACACCGCGTGGCGCCAGGGCGTGCGCGAAGGAGCGGGTGATGCCCAGCACCGCCGCCTTGGACGAGCCGTAGGGCGCGAGCTCGTGCGTGGTCGCCAGCTTCGCGGAGCTCGAGGAGAGGTTGACGATCGCCCCACCCGGCGCGATCCGCTGGCCGAGCGCCTGGCACAGGAAGAAGGTGCCCTCGACATTGACCGCGTACAGCCGCCGCCAGTCCTCGAGCGAGACCTCCCAGATGGACCGGACGAACAGGATGCCCGCGGCGTTCACGAGGTAGCGCAGCTCGCCCGATGCCGCCGCGATCGAGGCCCGGCCGGCAGGGTCCGAGACGTCCGCCACCAGCGCCTCCGCTCCCTCGGCCTCCACGGCCGCCAGCCCCTGCGCGTCGAGGTCCACGGCGAGGACGCTCGCGCCCTCCAGCAGCAGCCGACGCGCGATGGCGAGGCCGATGCCCCGGGCTGCACCCGTGACCACGGCGCGTGCTCCGCTCGCGCGACCCATGCCGGTCACCCTAGCCCTCCGTCGCGCGGCTGGCGACGACCGCCTGCCGGTCGTCGACCGGGGCGCCACGCGCGATAAGGGGCCCGAGGCGTTCGAGCAACGGACGGACACCGAGCGCCTCGAGGGTCCCCACGGCCTCGGCGCGCAGCGCCCCGCGGTCCCGCAGCTCGTCGCCACCCAGGGCGAGCAGCTCCAGCTGGGTGAAGGCGACCTCCGCGACCAGGCCCATCTGCCGGAGCGCCTGGATCGCCTCGCGGTATCGCTGCTCTCCCTCCGTCGACTCACCTTCCAGCCACTGCGATGCCGCGAGGTGGAGGTCCCATCGGATCGCGAGCCACGAACCGATGACATCGCTCGGGCGGATGATCTCCCCGATGCGTCGGATGGGCTCCAGGTCCCGGCGCAGGACAGCCGCCCGGGTCGCCAGCAGGACCGCCGCGACCCCCTCGAACTCCGGGTACTCCTGGTAGGCGCGCAGGGCAGGCTCCTCGACGGCCTCGAGGTCCCCGCCCGCGAAACGGACCTGTGCCGCGATGGCGTAGATGCCTCCTCGCTCCTGCACAGCGACGGCGTCACCGAGGCCAGACCCGGTGATCCGGCTCAGGGTATCGGTCGGGTCGTCGCCACGGTAGGCATCGACGACCCAGGCCATGCCGTCGGCGGCGAACCGGCCAGCTGGCGAGAGTGCCGTCCCGGAGAGAGCCTCGCGATAGCCCAGGATGCGGTGCCAGTCGCCAGTGGCGATGGCGGCCGCACCGGCATTGCCGGCGAGCGTCGCCGCCCAATCACCGTGACCCACGCTCATGGCCAGGTCGAACCCGGCCTGGGCCACAGCAAGGGCGCGCTGGGGCGCGTCCGCGCAGTACCAGTTCGAGGCGTTGAGGCGCGCCCGGAGCACGGTCTGGGTGGCCCCCTCCTGTTCCCCGATCTCGAGGCCCCCGAGCGCGAGGGCAGCACCTTCGCGTGGGCGTCCCACGCCTGCGAGCGCCCACGACTTGCTGACGAGGAGCTCGGCGACCGCGACGCGTGCACCCAGGGATTCAGCGACCTCGAGTCCTTGTTCGAGCGCCCGGAGGGCCTGGGGGTACTCCCCCACGAACAGGAAGCTGCGTGCGTACTCGTTGTAGGCCGCGGCCGCGGTGATGGTGGGAGGACCGGCCGCCAGCCGCTCGAGGACCGGCTCCACCAGCCGGCGCGCCCCGAGTGGATCGAAGCCGGCGTTGTGCGCGCGGACGAGTCGGATGACCGCCTGGTCGGTCGTCGCGACATCCCCGTGCTGCTCGTACCACGCGACCGCCTCGCGGAGGTAGCGCATCCCCTCCACGAAGCCCTGCGCTGCCTCGGCGGGCTCGGTCATCCGGAGCAGGATCGAGGCGCGCTCAGCCGGGTCGGTCGTCACGGCGAGCGCCTGTTCGAACCAGTCCACGGCTGCCGCGTTCGCATGCAGGGTCATCGCCCGCTCCGCGGCTGCGCGCAGCGCGGCTCGCGCCCGGTCCGCGAGCACCACGCCCTGGTCACCCTCGGGGGTGGCCCGCCAGGCATCGAGGTAGTGGCTCGCCACGACCCCCGACAGCTCCTCCTCGTCGAGCCCCTCGAAGTAGCGCGCGGCCGCGAGGTGCCGGGTGGCCCGGTCGTGCCGGGAGAGGCGCCCGTACGCGATGTCCCGGACCATGCCGTGGACGAATCCGTACTGGTCCCGCTCTGGTGACCGGGGATCCGTGTCGCGGACCACGAGCTCCTTGCGTGCCAGGACGATGAGGGCCGCCTCGACCGCCGCCTCGTCGGCGCCATGGACCGCCGCGAGGGCGCGCGTAGGGAAGGTCCGGCCGAGGGCGGATGCACACTGGAGCAGATGTCGCTCGTCGGGATCGAGTGCGTCGAGGCGAGCGGCGATGAGCGCCTGGAGCGAGGGTGGCACCGCGAAGGGGACGTTCGGGTCGACGAGCCGGAACCGCTCCCCGTCCCGGACGAGGCGGCCCTCGTCGAGGAGCATCCGGATGGTCTCGACGGCGAACAGGGGCACGCCCTCGGAGCGCTCCGCGATGCTCTCGATGGCATCGGGCGGCAGGCCGGGCACCGTGCCCCGGACGAGGTCGGCCATGCTCGGACCGCCGACCGCTTCGAGGTGCAGCGTGATGGCCGACCGGCCCCCCATGCCCCAGCCGGGGCGCCGCTCCATGAGCTCGGGGCGCCCGAGCCCGACCACGAGGATGGGATGGCTGCGACTCCATTCGAGCAGCGACTCGAGGAAGTCGAGGAGTCCCTGGTCGGCCCAATGGAGGTCCTCGAACACGAGCACGGCCGTGCCGTGCTCGGCGATCCGCTCGAAGAAGCGACGCCACGCGGCGAACAGCTCGTCCCGCTCGCCCGGGGCGGCGCCTGGCATGCCCAGCAGCACCGCGAGATTGAGCTCCACCCATTCGGCCTCGACCGGCTCGGGCACGAACCGGCGGACGACCTCGCTGAGCTTCATGCGCGCCGAGGCCTCGGGCTCCGAGTCCACGATCCCGGCCCGCCGGCGGACCATCTCGCCAAGGGCCCAGTAGGCGATGCCTTCGCCATAGGGGATGGAACGACCAACGTGCCAGAAGATGTCCTCGGTCACCCCGTCGGCGTACTTCGAGAACTCCCACACGAGGCGGCTCTTGCCCAGGCCCGGTGCGCCCAGCACGGTCACCAGGCGCGCACGCCGATCGCGGCCCGTGGCGTGGAGCTGGTCCTTGAGGATGCGCAGCTCCTCGGCACGACCGATGAACGGCGGCTCGACGCCCTGGGCCCGGCCCTGGCCGCCACGTTCGGCCACGACCCGCAGCGCCCGCCACGTCGCGAGTGGTTGGGTCCGGCCCCTGAGCATCCGTTCGCCGACGGACTCGAAGGCGATGGCGCGGTCCGCCGCCTGCTTGGTCAGGTCGTCCACGAGGACCGTGCCAGGCTCCGCGAGCCCCTGGAGACGCGAGGCGCTGTTGACCAGGTCACCCGCGACCATCCCCTGGCCGCTCGCGCCGAGGGTGACCGCGGCGTCCCCGGTCATGACCGCGGCGCGCAGGCGCATCCGTGACCGCGTCCCCTCCGGCCCGCCACCGGGCAGCTCGATGGCGTGGACCGCGTCGACCATGTCCAGCGCGGCGCGCACCGCTCGCTCGGCGTCGTCCTCGTGCGCGGTGGGCGTGCCCCACACCGCCATCACGGCGTCGCCGATGAACTTCTCGACCATCCCGCCGTATCGCCCGATGACCTGCTCAGCCACCTCGAAATAGCGCGTGAGGGCCTCCCGCACCTCTTCCGGGTCACGCCCCTCGGCGCTGCTGGTCGATCCGACGATGTCCCCGAACAGCACCGAGACGAGGCGACGCTCCACCTCCGCGGCCGCGATGCCTGGGCCACGGGCCATCGGCGCCTCCACCGGTCCGCCAGCGGACGGCAGCCGGGTGCCGCACTGGCCGCAGAAGCGCATCCCCGGCTGTGTCGCCGCGCCGCAGGCCGGGCAGCCGACCGCCAACGCCGTGCCGCAGCCCACGCAGAAACGGAGCTCGGGGGTGACCGGGTCGCCGCAGGCGGGGCAGGTGGTCATGGCGCGTCAAGGTTCGGCCGCGCCACGAGCCGCGTCAAGCACGCCCGCAGGAACCGGTCCGCACTCAGAACGGCCAGAACACCGGCACCAGGAACACCGCGGCCACGAAGAACACGAGCAGCAGCGGCAGGCCCAGCTTCCAGTAGTCGCCGAAGCGATAGCCACCGGGCGCCATGACCATCAGGTTCACGGGCGTGGCGACGGGTGTCAGGAACGCCCCGGCGGCGGCGACCGTCAGCGACATCAGCACCGGCTGCACCGACACGCCGAGGCCGGTCGCGGCGGAGATCGCGATGGGGATCATGATGAGCGCGGTCGCCATGTTGCTGATGAGCTGACCGAAGGTCGCCGTGACCACGAACAGG
>JBEVIK010000199.1:0-7834 GCA_040510715.1 Candidatus Limnocylindrales bacterium | reverse complement strand
TGGGGCGGGACGCCTCCTCGACCGCACCGCTGCGACCGGGCTCGGTCGTCGAGCTGCCGCTGGGCCAGGGCGTCACCGGGATCCGGGTCACGCTGCCCGATGGCTCGGTCCGGGAGGTCGTGCCCAGCGCCGCCGGGAGCGGTGTCGCGACCTTCGTGGACACCTGGCAGCTGGGGGTCTATCGCGCCGACCCCCTGATGGCCGACAGCGCATCGCCGGTCCAGCCGAGCGCCTGGTTCGCGGTGGACCTGTTCGAGCCCGGCGAGTCTTCCATCCAGCCTGGTGATGGTGGGGCCATCGCGGCCCTCGGCGGGGCCCCCGGCACGAGCGCTGCGGCCGGCACCGCGCGTGATGAGTGGTGGGTACCCCTGGTGCTGCTGCTGCTCGTGGTGCTCGCCACCGAGTGGCTGCTGTACGAGCGGGATGGCGCCCGACGCATCGCACAGGGCATCCGGTCCCGGCTGCGTCGCGCGCCTCGCTCGACGGCGACATCGCGATGATCCGGCTGCCGTTCTCCATCGCCGAGCCCTGGCTGCTGGTCCTGGGGCTGCTGCTCATCGGGCTCACGCTCGCCGTCAGCGTCGCCGCACGCCATCACCTGTCGGTGGGCAGGCGCCGGCTGAGCCTCGTGCTCCGCACGGTCATCGTGGGCGCCCTCGTGCTCGCCGTGGCCGGCCTGCGGCTGGAGCTGCCGGTCGAGCGCCTGACGACGGTGTTCCTCGTGGACCTCTCCGACAGCGTGGGCGCCGCGGGTCGCGAGCAGGCCCTGACGTACCTCCGTACCGCGATGGCACAGCGACCAGCCGGCGACCAGGCGGCCATCGTCGCGTTCGGGTCCGACGCGGTCGTCGAGCGGCTGCCCGCGGAGCTCACGACGGTGGACCGGCTGGCGTCGGTGCCGGTCCGCTCCGCGACCGACGTCGGTGGAGCGCTCCGGCTGGCGTCGGCGCTGTTCCCCGACGGCACGCGTCGTCGCCTCGTGCTCATCTCCGACGGCAACGACACCACGGGGCGCGGCCAGTCCGAGGCGGCGGTGGCGGGCGCCGCCGGTATCCGCATCGACACCCTGGCCGTCGGTCGGAGCGGCGACGTCGAGGTGCTCATGGCGGATCTCGACGCACCCGCCACGGCGCGCGTGGGTGACGAGCTCGAGATCGTGGCCACGGTCGTGTCCACGGTCGCCCAGCCCGCGACGGTGCGGCTGTACGGCGATGGCGTGCAGGTGGGCGCCCCCCGGCAGGTGGACCTGGCCGCGGGCACCACGCGGGTGACCTTCACGGTGGCCGCCACGGAGGCCGGATTCCACGTCTTCCGGGCCGTCGTGGAGGCCGCCCAGGACACGTTCCACCAGAATGACCGCGCCGACGCCGACACCGTCGTCAAGGGCGAGCCGCGGGTGTTGCTCGTCGCCGGTGACCCGGACACCACCGCGGACCTCCGGCAGGCGCTCACGGCGCAGCGGCACACCGTCGAGGAGGTGACGCCCGAGGCCGTGCCTGCGGACCTCACGGGCCTCGCGAGCTACGACTCGGTGGTGCTCGCCGACGTGCCCGCGGAGCGTCTCGGCGCGGGCGTCATGGAGGGCCTCCGCTCGTACGTGCGGGACCTCGGCCGGGGTCTCGTGATGATCGGCGGCGAGGGCTCCTATGGCGCTGGTGGCTATGCCCGGACGCCCATCGAGCAGGCGCTGCCGGTGGACATGGACGTCCGCGATCGCAACCGCCAACCCGACGTCGCGCTGGTGGTGGTCATCGACGAATCGGGGTCGATGGACGCGTGCCACTGCAACACAGCCAACCGCGACCGGGGCGTGGCCATCCAGGGCATCCCCAAGGTGGACATCGGCAAGGAGGCGATCCTGCGCGCCGCGAGCGCGCTCACCGAGCGCGACGAGCTGGGCGTGGTGGCGTTCAATGAGGACGCCCACTGGATCATCCGGACCGCGCCGCTGGGGCAGGCCGGTGATGTCGAGTCGCGCATCGCGGGCATCAAGGCCGACGGCCAGACCAACATCGTCTCCGGGCTCACCGCGGCGGTGGAGTCGCTCGAAGGCGTCCAGGCCGAACGCCGCCACATCGTGCTCCTGACCGACGGCTGGTCGAGCAGCGGCCAGTACGACGCGCTGCTGGCGCGGATGGAGGCCGCCGGTATCACGCTCTCCGCGGTGGGCGCGGGTGGCGGCGGCGCATCGCAGTTCCTGGAGATGCTCGCCGAGCGGGGCGGCGGTCGCTATTGGCCGGCCCAGGACGCGGCCTCGATCCCGGACATCTTCCTGCGCGAGACCCAGGTCGCGTCGGGGCAGCGCATCGTCGAGGAGCCGTTCTTCCCGGTCCAGACGTCGGATTCGCCGATCCTGACCGGACTCGCGGAGGGCTTCCCGCAGCTGCTCGGCTACAACGGCTCGACCATCAAGCCCGCCGCCCAGTCGGTGCTGGTCACCGGGCGCGACGACCCGCTGCTGGCCCAGTGGCAGTACGGCCTTGGCCGGGCGGTGGCCTGGACCTCCGATGCGACCGGACGGTGGGCACGCGACTGGATGGGCTGGGACGGCTTCGGGCGGTTCTTCGCGCAGGCCGTCGCATGGACCTTCCCGGGCGAGGAGAGCGATGGCATCGAGGCGTCATTCGTGGCGGAGGGTGACGAGACGCGCCTGCGGGTGCGCTCGGTCGAGGAGGACGGCACGCCCCGCGACCAGTACCAGACCACCGTCAGGCTCACGTCGCCCGGTCTGGAGCCGGTCGCGGTGGCGCTCGACCAGGTTGCTCCCGGCACGTACGAGGCGGATCTCGGCACCATCGATCCGGGGGCCTGGGCGCTCCGCGTGGACCAGGTCAGGGATGGCTCGAGTCCGCTCGCGCGAACACTCGTGCTCGTGGCGCCGACGCCCGCCGAGTACCGCCTGCTGGGCACCAACGACCGGCTCCTCGCGGCGCTCCGCGACGCCACCGGGGGTCAGGCGCTCAGTGGGGAGGACGCGGCGACCGAGGTCTGGGGCCACGACGTCCCGGCCAGCATCGCGGCGCAGGAGCTGTGGCCGTGGCTGGTCATCCTCGCGATGCTCCTGTGGCCGCTCGATGTCGGGGTGCGCCGGCTCAACATCGGGCGCCGCGACCTCGCGGATGCGCGGGCTTGGGCGGCTGCCCGCTGGATGGGCCGCCGCAGCCCCGCGGCCCGGACCGCCGCCTCGGAGCAGATGCTGGCGACCCGCGGGCGGGCCACGGGCAGCGGTGCTCGAGCATCGCTGACGACCGCGGCAGCGCCCGCGCCACCTCCCGCGACCGCGGTCACGGCCCCGCCGCCGGTCACCGCTCAGCCGCCGGGTGCCGCCGCCACGCCGGTCCCGGCCTCCGCGCCCGCGCCGCCCAAGGCACCTGCCGCGCCATCGCCGGCCCCGACGGCTCCGCCCTCGTCGGCCGAGCCTGCCGACACGATGGCCCGGCTCAAGGGCGCCCGCGACCGCGCCCGCCGCTGAGGCCGACGGTCGGGCCGCTGAGGCAGACGATCCGGGCACGCTGAGGCAGACGATCGGGGCAGCGCCCTCGAGCCCTGCCAGAAGTAGCCGTCGGCGACGCTACAGGCGACTCGACCAGGTCGGATCGCCAGACGTCGTGCCACGCGACGTTACGCGGCCCGAGCGACCGGAAGTCCTGCCAAGCGTCGGCGTGGGCGACCGTAGCCGGATGGCACACGGCCAAGGTCCGACGTGGCGACATCTGGCAGGCGGCCGGACGAGCGCGGGCACGCACCGGACGAGCGCGAGCATGCGCCGTGCTCACGCGCACGCGGCCGGGTCGCTGCGCAGCGCGAAGGCGCTGGCAGGTCGCGGCGTACGGTCGCAGGTGGCGACTTCTGGCAGCGGCGCACAAGGCTGGATCCCGTCGAGCGATGCCCGCGACGCGTTCGGGGTAGGCTCGGGTCGTGCCCCGATACACCCGGCTGGCAGCCGCGCTGTCGGCACCTCTGCTGCTGGCGTCCTGCTACAGCTTCGCCACGCCCTCGTACCACCCGGGCGAGGGACGCGACCTCGTGGCCGCCATCGTGCGTCACGGGGTGACCGTGGGCGCCGCCATCCCGGGCGACTCCGCCTGCGACGACCCCGGCTTGGTCGCCAACGCGATGCGCCTCGCGGTGACCGACCCAAGTGATGGCTCGGACCGCGACGTCTGGCTGTACAGCTTCCGCGAGCGGTCGTGGGCGGGCAGCGAGGCACCTGTCGACGCGTGTCAGGCCGAGTTCGAGACCGCCAACCCCGATGCGGCGATCACCAGACTCGACATCCCGGTCTACCGGGCCTTCGGTGCCGACTGGTCCGAGGACCTGCTGCACGCGCTCCAGGCGGCGATCACCGACGCGTCGGAGGCCGGCGCGCCGTAAGGCCGGCGCCGGAAGGCGGGCGCGCCCGACGGACTCGGGCAAGCCCTGGGCCTGAGGCCGGCGGACCCTGATGCCGGCGAGCCCTGGCCCCCATCGGGCGGGCCATACTCGCGAGCATGGCGCACACGCCCATCCTGGGCAGCATCCACAACCCGCGGGTCCGCGAGGCGCTCGGGCTGCGCGAGCCGCGCGAGCGGCGTCGCCGCGGGCTGATGCTCATCGATGGCGCCCGGGAGATCGCGCGGGCCGTCGCCGCGGGCGTCGAGGTCGTCGAGGCCTTCGTCGCCGACGAGCTCGTCGAGGCGGCCGGTGTCGAGGCAGCCGGGGCGGCGGAGGCGATCCGCTCGACCGGCGCGGCGCGCGTCCCCGTGACATCCGAGCTGATGGGCCGCATGGCATACGGCGATCGCTCGGATGGCCTCCTGGCGGTCGCGCGCGTCCCGGATGCCTCGATCGAAGCACTGGCGGCCCTGGTGCCCACGGAGCCCCTGCTGTTGGTGCTCGAAGCGGTCGAGAAGCCCGGCAACCTTGGTGCCGTGCTGCGGACCGCAGACGGTGCCGGCATCGACGGGCTCATCGTGGCGGACCCGCGCACCGACCCCTGGAACCCCAACGCGATCCGGGCGAGCATGGGCACCGTGTTCAGCGTGCCGCTCGCGGTCACCGATGGTGCGACGGCCCGCGGGTGGCTCGAGGAGCGGGGCGTCCGGGTCGTCGCGACGCTCGTGGACGCGCCCACGACCTACACCGAGGCGGACCTGACGGGCCCCCTCGCCATCGCCCTCGGCAGCGAGGCGGAGGGGCTCGGTGGGGCCTGGCGCGGCGACGGCGTGACCGGGGTGCGCATCCCGATGCTGGGCATCGCGGACAGCCTCAACGTGAGCGTATCGGCAGCGATCCTGGCGTACGAGGCGCGACGACAGCGGGGCTGAGGTCCAGCTCGAGCTGATCGGGCACGGCCCAGAGCACCGGCTCAGGCTCGGGCGGCCGTGGCTGGATGACCCGCGGCGGTGCGAGCGGGGTTCGAACGAGCGCCGCGCGCAGGGCGCGCCTGGGTGGCTCCTGCGCGGCGGCCGGCAGGTACGCACGTCCGCGATACAGCCGCTCGTAGCGGGCCACCTGCTCGGGCCAATCCCGGGCGAGATGCTCCAGGAAGTGCTCCCGCGTGCCGGGCCGCAGATCAAGCACCCTGCACCAGGCGTGGGACGCCCCCGCGTCGCGAGCGGCACGCACCACCGCGGCCATGCCCGCGGGATCGTCCGAGAGCCCGGGCAGCAGTGGCGCGAGACCCACGCCCACACGGATCCCCGCGGCCGCCAGTCGCTCCATCGCGCGCAGTCGCTGGCGTGGCGGCGCGGTGGCGACCTCCGTGTGCCGCCAGACGTCCGCGTCGAGCGTGGGGATGGAGAACGTGACCGACACCCTGGCTCGCGCCGATGCCGCCGCCAGCACGTCCGCATCGCGCACGACGAGCGGGCCGCGGGTGATGAGGTCGAACGGGTTGGCAGCCGCTCCCAGCACTTCGATGCAGCCGCGGGTCAGCCGGTAGCGGCCCTCCGCCGGCTGGTAGGGATCGGTTGCCGCGCCGATGGCGACCGATCCGTGCCGCCAGGTGCGCCTGGACACCTCTGCACGGAGCACCTCGACCACGTTGACCTTGACCCGGACCGAGGTGCCGTACCGGTCATCCGATGGGCGGTCGGCACGTCGCTCGAAGGCGCGGACGTAGCAGAAGGTGCAGCGATGGGCACAGCCCATGTAGGGGTTGAGCGACCAGTCGAAGCGCATCCCGGTGACGCGGTTGAGCGCGGACCGGCACGGATCCTCGCGGTACGTGACGCTGCCTGCCATGGGCACCAGCATAGAACATCCGTTCTATATCGTCCATGGCCTGCGCGCGCGGCCGAGGAGGTCGATGAGGCGGGCGACCTCGTCGGCGATGGCGTCCCGGCCGGCATCGAGGTATCGGCGGGGGTCGACGAGCAACGGGTCGTCCGCGAGCCGGCGGCGGACCGCGGCCGTGAACACCCGATTGAGCTGGGTCGCGATGTTGACCTTGGTCAGTCCCGCGCGGACCGCGGCAGCGAGGCCCTCATCCGCCACGCCCGACGAGCCGTGGAGCACGAGGGGCACGGTCACGGCCGCTCGCAGGCGGCCCACCAGCTCGAGGTCGAGCGCCGCGTCCCGGGTCGGCCGCGCATGCGAGGAGCCGACCGCCACGGCGAGCGCATCGACCCCGGTCGCCTCGACGTAGGCCACGGCGGCAGCCGGATCGGTGCGGGCGGTGGCGCTGTGGACGCCGTCCTTGCCACCCACGGCGCCCAGCTCGGCTTCGACCCAGGCGCCTCGCGCATGACCCGTGCGGACGACCTCCGCGGTCGCCTCGACGTTGAGCGCGTCATCGAGAGCCGATGCGTCGAACATCACGGACTCGATGCCCAGCTCGATGGCCTCGGCGACCAGCCAGGGCGAGGTGGCGTGGTCGAGATGGACGCCCACGGGCGCGCCCGACGCGCGTGCGATGGCGAGGGTCGCCGATGCGATGGGCCCGAGCGACCCGTGCCACGTGACGCAGTTGTGCGAGATGGCGAGGATGACCGGCCCGCCGGCACGCTCGGCGCCGGCGGCGATGGCCTCGGCGTGCTCGATGCCGATGACGTTGAACGCCGCGACGGCCCGACCCTCCGCTCGCGCCGGCAGCAGCAGCTCGGACGCAGCGACATGCGGCATCAGGCCGGCTCGACGCGCACCGAGGCCGGTGCCGATGCCAGCACGCCCGGATCCAGCTCGCCGGCCAGGGGCGCCGCCACGGCGGCCGCCGACCAGGCCACCGCATCCGCGAGGATCGCGGGCAGCTCGCGCTCGTCCTCGAGCCCCGCCGCCAGCGCGGCAGCGACCGCGTCGCCGGCACCGGTGGGGTTGACGCCCGTGACCGCGGCCTCGAGTCGCGCGCTCCACGCTCCATCCGGGGTGACCGCGCGGATGCCGTCCACCCCGAACGTCGCGACCACGGCACGAGCCCCGGCGTCGAGCAGTGCCCGCATCGCGGGCTCGACGCCCTCGACCCCGGTGGCTGCGCGCAGCTCGGCGCTGTTGGGCTTGACCACGTCGGGCGCCGCTGCGAGCGATCGCTCGAGCACGCGACCGTCCGCGTCCACGATGACCGTGACACCGGAGCCGTGCGCGACACGGCCGAGCTCGGCGTACGCGTCCTGCGGCACGCCCGGCGGGAGGCTGCCGGACATCACGATGACGCGCGCCCGAGGCACGAACCGGGCGTACGTGGCGAGGACTCCCTGCCACTCCATCCCCTGGACGTGTGGCCCGGGCTCGTTGAACAGGGTCGAGCCACCGGTCGCGGCCGAGACCACGGACACGGTCCGTCGCGACTCCCCCGCCACGCTGGACATGGCCGCGGCGATGCCCGCGCCGTCAAGGGCCGCGGCGATGCGGGCGCCCG
>JBEVIK010000198.1:0-3126 GCA_040510715.1 Candidatus Limnocylindrales bacterium | reverse complement strand
TGCGCCAGCCGCGCAGGTCCGCCGCCTCGAGGAACCGCGCCACGTCGCGCTGCGGATCGACGAGCGCCGCTTCCCCATCCGAGCCGATGAGCCATGTGGCATCACCCAGCCCTGGCGTGAGGAACATCTCGATTTCCATGGCGGCCTCCGTCACGACGTCCTGTCAAGTTTGTCTATCGGCTTACTCGACAGTCTAGCATGGAAGGGACCCGCCCAGCGCTCCGTCGGGCACGCCGGAGGGCCCTGCCGAGTGCGTACCGGGTCCTCCTTGACTTCCCAGGGAAGCCATACGGCCATCGAGCGGGCCCGGCCACGAGCTCGTTGGCCGCTCGGATCTCTGCGGGGTCCGAAGCGCCACGGCACGGACGTCCGTGCCGTGGCCGAGCGCAGCTGGGGAGACGTTCGTTGGCCGATAGGCTCGCTGGGAGGTCCGACGTCGCTGTGTCCGTCGCCGCGGGGAGCACCTCCGAGGCCCTGAGCGCGGGCCCCGCATCAGCCGAGCTTGAGGGCCGGCAGGACCTCCTTGCCGAAGACCTCGATGAACTCCTGCTGGTTGCGACCGACGTTGTGGATATGGACCTCGTCGAAGCCCATGTCCACGTAGTGCTGGATGTGCGCCGTGTGTGCCTTGAGGTCACTCGTCATCAACACCCGGTTGGTGAAGTGCTCCGGGCGCACCTGCTTCGCCATCGCCGCGAAGTCCTCGGGGTTCTTGATGTCCTGCTTGGGGAAGGGCATGCCGCCGTTGGGCCACTCCTTGACCGCCTGGTCGACCGCTTCCTCGTCCGTGGGCGCCCACGAGATGTGGATCTGGAGGAGCTTGGGGGCACCCGCCGGGTCCTTGCCCGCCTCCCGGGCGCCCTCCTCGAACTTGCCCCACAGCATGCCGATCTTCTCGTCCGCGGCGCCCACGGTGATCATGCCCTCGGCGTACTTGCCGGTGCGCTTGGCGTTGACGGGGCCCGCGGTCGCGACATAGATGGGCACGCGGTGCTCGTCATCGGGACAGGTGTAGAGCTTGGCGCTCTCAAGCGTGAAGTGCTCACCCTTGTGGCGCACCACCTTCCCCGTGAAGAGCCTGTCGATGACCTCGATGGCCTCGAACATCATCGCGGAGCGGATGCCGATCTCCGGCCAGACCCCGCCGACGACGTGCTCGTTGAGCGCCTCGCCGGCACCCAGGCCCAGCCAGAAGCGTCCCGGGAACATCGCACCGAGCGTGGCCGCGGCGTGGGCGATGACCGCCGGGTGGTACCGGAACCCGGGGCACGTGACGGCTGTCCCGAACCGGAGGCTCGTCCGGGTGCCAAGGGCGCCCATGAACGACCACGCGAACGCGGACTGGCCCTGCTGCGGGGTCCAGGGATGGAAGTGCTCGCTGACCATGAAGCCCGCCGAGAAGCCGGCACCCTCGGCCTGTGCGCACCACTCCAGCAGGTCGGTGGGGTGGAACTGCTCGAGCATCGTGGCGTAGCCGATGGTGGTCATGGGTGCGCGTGATCTCCTTCGGTGTGGTGTGGGCTTCCGATTGTACGAGGCAGCGGTGCCGCGGGGCCCCGTCCGTGGCGGCGCTCCTGCCGGGTGGCCGAGGCACTACGATCTGCTGGCTGCACCCACCGGTGCGGTCGGGCCGGACGGTCCGCCGGCAGGGACACGAGGCGCGACCGAGGGATGAGCGAGATGGGTCCCGGTACGGACCGCGGTGACACCATGCGGCCGACGTCGGACGCCGATCTCCTTGTCGCGACAGCGATACGCACTGGTGACCTCGTGCCGGTGTGGCTGAGGAACGTGGCCGCACTCGGCTGGCGCGTGCTGGTCATCGTGGCGCTGCTCGTCGTCATCGCGTGGGCGGCGGGACAGCTGTGGGTGGTCACGGCCACCATCGTGCTGTCCGTCATCGTGTCTGCCGTGCTGGCGCCCTCGGTGCTGCGGCTTCGGGCCGGCGGGCGGTCGCGGAACAGCGCGACGCTCATCGTCTGGGGTGTCGGGATGCTGGTCGCGTTGGGCCTGCTCGCGCTCCTCGCGGTCGCGCTCGCACCCCACGTGGTGGAGCTGGCACGTCAGCTGGAAGCGGGCGCCACCGCCGTGCAGGACGACCTCGAGGCGCAGGACCTGCCGACCGCGGGCGCCGTCTGGCACGACGTCATCCACCTGCTCGGCCGGCTCGTGGGCGACGCCGTGGGCGGCATCGTGTCCACGGCTGCCGGCATCGTCACCGTGCTCATCCTGTCCGTGTTCCTCGTGTTCTTCCTGCTCCGGGATGGCGACCGGGGCTGGCTGTGGGCATTCCAGGCGCTCGGCGAGTCGAAGCGCGAACGCATCACCGAGGCCGGCCGCGATGCCCTGGTGCGGCTGGGCGGGTACCTCCGCGGCACGACCATCCTCTCCGCGCTCATGGCGGCCACGACGTTCCTGTTCCTGTGGCTGCTGGGCGTGCCACTGGCGGGCACCCTCGCATTGCTCGTGTTCCTCGCCGGGTACGTGCCCGTGGTGGGCGGGATCGTGTCCACCGTGGTCGTGTTGCTGGTGTCGTACGCCACGGTCGGCCTGAGCACGACCCTCGTGCTGCTGCTGCTCCTCGGGGTGCGCAACGTGCTCATGACGTCGTTCGTCCGTCCGTCCGTGTATGGCCGGACGGTGAGCATCCACCCGGCGCTCGTGCTCATCCTGCTGCCCGCCGGATATGAGCTGGCCGGCATCATCGGCCTGCTCGCCGCGGTGCCGGTCGCCGCGGTGGTCATCGCCGTGGGCTCCGCGGTGGTGAACGTCGTCCAGCCCGATCCGCCGCCGCCCCTGCCGGGCATCGTGCCCGGCTGGCTCGACCGGTTCGCGCAATGGAGCTGGCGCATCCTCGTGGTCCTGGCGCTCATCGCGACCGCGGTCGGGGCGGCGCTGCTGATGCCGCTGGTGGTGACACCCATCGTCATCGCGCTGGTGGTGACCGCCACCCTCGACCCGCTCGTATCGGCGCTCGTCCGGCGAGGTTTGGGTCGCACGCTCAGCTCGGTGGTGGCCGTGGCAGGCGCCACCCTGGTCGTCATCCTGCTGCTCGGGCTCGCGGTGCTGTCGCTGTGGGAGCAGACAGGCGAGGTCGGTGCCAGGATCGAGGCCGGGGCCCGCTCG
>JBEVIK010000197.1:0-15509 GCA_040510715.1 Candidatus Limnocylindrales bacterium | reverse complement strand
GCCCCTGACGCGCTGGACGCTGGCTGGCAGGGTCGTGCGCATCGACGGCCTCGCACTCGACCTCGACCCGGACGAGTGCGCGATCCTCCTCGAGCGGCTGGGCGTCGAGGACGGCGGCACGCTGGCAGCAGAGGTCCACCGGCGGACGGAGGGCTGGGTCGCCGGGGTCCATCTGATGGGCCTGTCGTACCGAGAGCGGCGCGAGCTGGGACGGTCGACCACGCCGGACCCGCCGATCCGGCTCGCCGAAGACTACCTGCGCAGCGAGCTGCTCGACCGGCTCGACCCCGCCAGCCGCACGCTCCTGATGCGAACATCCCTCCTGGATGTCGTCACGGGCCCGCTCGCGGATGCGGTCTCGGATGGACCCGGTGCCGCAGCCCTGCTGGCCGGCGTCGCCGACCGGGGCCTGCTCGTGACGGCCCTCGATCCGGGAGGCGAGTCGTTCCGGGTCCACGGGCTGTTGCGCGACGTCCTCGCGCAGGAGCTCGCGCACGACCCAGTGACCGACCTCGATGTGCGGCTCCGCGCGGCGGCGTGGTACGAGGACGCGGACATGCCCGACGAGGCGATCGAGCACGCCCTCGGCGCAGGCGACCTCGACCGGGCCGCACGCCTGGTGCTCGAGCACGCGCAGGCGCGCTACCACGATGGCCGGGTCGCGTCGTTGATGCGCTGGATCGAGTCGCTCGATGACGTCGAGCATCGTTCTCGGGAGGACCTCGCGGCCCTCGCGGCACTCCTGCATGCCCTCGAGGGTGACGCCTCGGCTGCGGCGCACTGGGCTGCCACCATCGGGGCCGGACCGCCGCGATCGCCCGGCACCGACACGAGCGGCCCGGGCGGCGACCTGGTCGCGTCGATGCTGTGTGCGCACGGCCCGGATGCGATGCTCGATGACGCGGTCCGCTCGCTCGCGAGCCACGACGACCAGTGGCGGTGGCGGCCCTACGCGGTGCTCGCCGCGGGGATGGCGGAGTCGATGCTCGGTCGGACCGATGCCGCGGCGGCTCGGTTCCAGGCGATGGAGCTCCTCGAAGGCATCGGCGCGGCGATGATCCGCCTGACCGCGCGTGCCGAGCGTGCCATCGCCGACCTGGACCAGCGGCGCTGGCAATCCGCCCAGGCGATCCTCGACATCGACCGGGCGGCGGTGCTGTCGGACCCGGAGTCGGGACGCATCACCGGCCTCACCTGGCTCATCGCGGATGCACGCCTGTCCATCCATCGAGGCGACCCGGTCGCGGCCCTCGAGCGTATCCAGCGGGTCCAGGTCGGGCGGGCCAGGCTCTCATGGGGCCTGCCCTGGCTCGCCGTGCGTGCCCTCACGGAGCTGGCCCGCGTCCAGCTGCTCATGGGTGACCACAAGGGTGCCCGCGTGAGCCTCAGCCAAGCGCGCGAGACCGTCGCGGTCCGTCCCGACCTCGGACACCTCATCGACGCCCTGGAGCTGGTGACGGAGCAGGCACTCGCGGCGCCGCGTGGCGACGACAGCTGGTCCACGCTGACACGCGCCGAGCTGCGACTCCTGCCGTTCCTCCAGACCTACCTGACGGTCAAGGAGATCGGCGAGCGGCTGGGTGTCAGCCCCAACACGGCCAAGACCCAGGCGCTCTCGATCTACGGGAAGCTGGGCGCGTCCACCCGCAGCGAGGCCGTCGAGGCCGCGGTGGCCCGGGGCCTCCTCGAGGACGTGTTCGCCGGCAGGTCCTGAGCCCCGGGGAGCGCGCGGCCCCGAGCCTCGTGGTCGGTTGACCAGCCCATGGTCAGCACGACCGACGAACCCGGCCGAGGGCCAGATCGGCGGTCGGCTGACCACATCGGCTCCGTGGGCGACCGCTGGACAGGCCGCTCGTGGCCGTGCGGTTCGGCTCGGCGGTCGTACTGACCACCCGGTGGTCGATCGCCCGGCCGCGCTCCCGTCCGCTGTGACCGCCTAGGGCGTGCGCGCCGTCCCCGTCTCGACCGCGGTGCTCACCACCTCCACGACCCGGTCCAACTCAGCGTCGGTGATGACGAACGGCGGCCCGAGCAGGAGCTGGTCCCCGTCCACACCGTTGGCGTTGCCCGTGCCGGAGTAGACGAGGACACCCGCGGAACGCGCAGCGGCCACGACCCGCTCGGTGACACCGGTGCTGCGCGGGAAGGGCTGGCGCGTCTCGCGGTCGGCGACGAGCTCGATGCCCACCATCAGGCCTCGCCCTCGCACCTGGCCGACATGTGGATGCTCCTGGAGGCGCATCTCGAGCGCCGCCCGCAGGCCGGCACCCTTGACCTCGCTGGCTCGCACCAGGTCCTCGTCCTCGAGGATGCGCAGCACCTCGCCCGCGACGGCCGTCCCGACCGGGTGATGGCTGTAGGTGAACCCGTGCACGAACGAGCCCGGCGCCTCCAGGGCCTGGGCGACGTGTCCCGCGGCCGCCACGAACCCGAAGGGCCAGTAGCCGGAGGTCGCACCCTTCGCCGCGATGAGGATGTCCGGGCGGAGACCCCAGTGGTCGCCCCCGAACCAGCGGCCGGTGCGCCCGAAGCCGGTCATCACCTCGTCGGCGATGAGCAGCACCCCGTGGCGTCGCAGCACGGCCGCGATGGCGTCCCAATAGCCCTCGGGAGGCTCGGCGGCGGCGAGGGTGGCGCCCACGATGGGCTCCGCGACGAAGGCCGCGACCGTCCCGGGACCTGCCGCGCCGATCACCCGCTCCAGCTCCGTCGCGGCGTCCTCGGCGGTGCCGAGCGCCATCGCTCCGGGATCGCCGGCGCGATAGGGGTACGCGGCGCTCACGTGCCGGAACCTGCCGAGCCACGCCTCGTATGGGCGGCGCAGCGGTCGCCGGCCGGAGACGTCGAGTGCGCCGAGGGTGTTGCCGTGGTACGACCCCCAGCGACCGATCACGATCCAGCGATCGGCCTCGCCGCGTGCGGCGTGCCAGGCGCGCGCCATCTTGAGCGCGGTCTCGGTCGCCTCCGAGCCGCCCGACACCGGGTAGATGGCGGCATCGTCCATGGGCAGGTGCGGGCCCACCGCGCTGGCCCACCGCTCGAGCGGCTCGGTCGTGAACATCGAGCCGTGGGCATAGGCGAGCGTGCCGGCCTGCTCCGCCATGACCCGCGCGATCGACTCGCGGCCATGACCCACGTTCACGACGATCGCGCCACCCGCAGCGTCGAGGTAGTCGTGTCCGTCGGCATCCGTGATGGTCGAGCCGGACGCCCGGATCGCGACCGGGAGTACGGCCGATGTCGATCGGCGGAAGACCCGTGCGCTCACGGACCGGTCAGGCAGTCGGTCGATCGTGCCCGTCGTGGGCCGCGGCATGGCCGCCGAAGATGCGCAGCGACAGGTTCGCGGCAAGCACGACCGCTCCGATCGCGAGCCCGAAGAACAGGATGTCGATGGCGGGGGGACCGGTATCCGATGGCCATCCCACGGCCGCGCCCAGGAACGTCACCAGGAGCGCCACGATGATGACGCCCGTCAGGAGCGACTTGAGGTCGTCGAGGGAGCGGATCCGGAGCCATCCGGGGAGCGACGTCCGCGGGTCCACGAACAGCTGATAGAGCCCGGCCGCGACGATGAACATCACCGTGCCCATCAGGAACATGTCCACGATGGCGATGGTGTCGGCGATGAGATCCTTGCCGTACTTCTCCGATGTGGCGAGGCTGTCGCCGAGGTGGCTCGTGAGGCTGATGACGATGCCGATGGCCCGCACGACGCCGTAGACCATCAGCGTCGCCGACGAGATGAACGAGCCGACGACGGCGAGGAGCACGAGCAACCGCGACCAGCCCAGCAGCCGCCGGACCGGGTGGTCCGCCGTGGGGTCCCTGTCGGTGTGCGATGGGCTCGGGTGCGTGTCGTGGTCGGACACGTCAGGCTGCGATGACGACCAGATCTGCCATGGTGCCTCCGTGTCTTCGCGCGCTCGCTGAAGGGCAGTATGCAGGCTCGAGCGGCGTCGGCGCCGACGGGTCTATCGGCGGACGACCTCGCGGATGTTGTCCGCGAAGATGAGCGCCGCGAGGCCCACGAGGCCCAGCAGGATCGCGTGGAGCCGGAACTCCCACAGCAGGATCGCGGCGCCGAAGATCGCCAGCAACAGGGTCGCGCGAAGGATGAGCTGGGTGGCCCTGCGTCGAAGGATCGCCTCGATGATGGCGTAGCCGATCACGCCGATGAGCAGGGCGCCCCACCAGGGCACCAGCTCGAACCAGATCAGGCCGACGATGATCAGCAGCATGATGCTCACGCTGACCGCCGCCCACAGCTCGACCAGGCGCCCGTAGCGCACCTCGGAGGGCGGTGTGGGCCGCATCACGTGATGCAGATGCGCGTGCGGGTCGCCTTCGTCGCCTGCCTCGAGGCGCGCCAGCTCCGAGTGCGATGCCTCGATGGCATCCGAGACGTCGGCCCGGTGGGCGCGTGCGGTCGCGAGCTCCTTCTCGGCGGCGGCGAGCTCGGTCATGCGCGCGTCGTGCGATCGCGCGAAGGCGCCCTCCACGCCCAGTGCACGGACCTCGAGCTCGAGCCCCGGCAGCCGCTCGGTCAGCCCGCCGATCGCGACGTCGGTCGCGGCGAGGTCCTCGACGAGGGTGTCGATGCGTGCTCGCAGGTGCTCCGGCTGGCGGGACGGCGGAGCCACCTTGTCGAGGCCCGCGAACCCGAGCGGGTCGTTCCAGGACTGGCGGACCGTCCCGGCGCGCGTGTACTTGGGCCCCGCCGGTGCCCGCTCACCCGCGAACCGGTCGAAGGTGTCGAGGCCGAACAGCCCGCGATAGCCGTTGACCCACGGCACGCTGTCATCGATGAGCTCGACCTCCCACGAGATGTCCCCGTCGGGCCCCACCGTCCTGCCGTCGCCACGGGCGTAGTCGATGAACGGGACGCTCAGGGCGCCCTCGATGCGCTGCGCGAGGTCGCCCGGGTCGGGCTGGTTGAGGGTGTCGCGCCAGAACGTGCGGAGCGCGTCGAGCGCGCCTCGGGCACCTCGCGCGAAGGGCAGCGGCAGCTGGGTCAGGTATTCGCCTTGCTCGAAGTACGAGGCGTGCGACCCACCGCCCGCGAAGATGACGGGGTGCTCACCGTGGAGCACCAGGTTCGGGTCGTCCCAGCGGCGTCGCAGGTCGTCGCCCGTGTAGTCGTGGGCTGCCGCCGCGATCCAGACCGGTCGCGGGCCGTCCGGTGCGTCGTCGAGGTAGACGAACACCTGCTCCCAGTCCGACTCGTGGTCGTTGACGCCCCCGAACGTGGAGCGGTAGTCGTTCATGAAGTAGAAGTAGAGGTAGTGGAGCACGATCCAGCCGTTCCGACGCACCACCCGCGCGTGGTACAGGACACGCGGATCGACGGTCAGCGCATCGGCGTACTTGACCTGGGCCGCCGCAGCGGTCCCGCCCGGCACCGTGCCTCGGAGCAGCAGCGAGATCGTGAACCCGGCGTCCACCAGCCGGGCGAACAGGCCGACCCGCGCCAGGCGACCCGGCGAGCTGAACCGTTCGCGGTCGGGGCGCAGCTGCCAGCGCGCCATCTCGATGCTGTCGAACGGATCCTGCACCAGCCGCAGGTACAGGTTCTCGCCGGGCGGTGCGGTCTGCCGCGAGAGCACGTCGGCCGAGACGCCACCGACCGAGAGCCGCGTGGTCCGGTCCCGCTGCGAACGGCCCACGAGCAGGTCGGTTCGCGCGAGGTAGGGATCGACCGACACCGGGAAGAACAGCTCGCCGCGCGTGTAGTGCACGACCGGTTCGAAGCGGCGCAGCAGCGCAAGGTCCGCTGCCGCATCGACGCCCGGCACGACGCTCGACTCGGCGGTCGTGGTCGCATCGAGCGCTGCGGGCCCCGCGGCTGGACGTGCGGCTGCCCGACGCCGGCCCGCCGCCGTCACGGTTCCACCCTGCCGGCGGAGTCGGTGCCCGCGATGGGCTTGCGTTCCGGGGTCCGTGGCGGCCGGAACGCATCCTGGACCGCCTTGGTGTTGAGGTAGAACGCGGACACGACATCCAGGCCCATCCGGAGGTACGTCGCAAGCGTGGTCTCCGAGCCGGTCCGCCACCACGTCAGCATGTCCAGGACGAGCGACAGGCCCACCAGCGACACCATCAGTGCCCAGCCCCAGGGCTCCAGCCGCCACATGCCGATGACCGCGACGACGACCGCGACACCCGCGCCCGCGAACACGATGCGCGCCCAGGTGTGCTCCTCGAGGTAGCTCATGAGCACGCCTTCCCACGGCAGCGTCCACCCGGCGAGGGTGATCACGAGCGCGAGCACGACGGTCGTCAGCTGGATGAGCGCGACCACCAGCACGCCGAACGGACGCCGGCGGGGCGGGACCGGGCCGGCCGGGGGAGTGCTCCGGGTGTCGATGGTGGCGTCCACGGCGCGTGAGAGTGTGCGCCGTCCGGGATCGGACCGCACGCCCATCTCGCCAACCTGTCACGAGCTGACGTGATGGGGGTGCACCATATGCGCATGTGTGGACGGATGACCCAGCAGACCTCCCCCGAGGAGGTGGCGCGCATCTTCGACGCCGAGGTCCGCGACCCCGGTGATGATCCGTTCGCGCCCTCGTGGAACGTGGCGCCCACGGATCCGGTCACGGTGGTGCTCCAGCGTGACGACGGTCGCTCCGTCGAGCGCCACCGGTGGGGTCTGGTGCCCAGCTGGGCCAAGACGGTCAAGGAGGGCGCGCGACACATCAACGCGCGTGCCGAGACGGTCGCCGAGAGCGCGTCGTTCCGGACCTCGTTCCGGAAGCGCCGCTGCATCATCCCCGCGGACGGCTTCTACGAGTGGCGGCGCATCGGCGAGAAGCGCAAGCAACCCTGGTTCCTGGGTCCCCACGCGGATGACGCGGTGCTGGCCATGGCCGGGCTGTGGTCGGTCTGGAAGGATCCGGCGACCGGGCTGTGGGTGCCGTCGGCCACGGTCATCACGACCGACGCGAACGAGGACGTCGGGCAGCTCCATGACCGGATGCCGGTGCTGCTGCCACGGGAGGCGTGGCAGGCCTGGCTGGACCCCGAGCAGCAGGACCAGGAGCTCCTCCGGTCGCTCCTGGGTCCGGCACCCGACGGGGTCCTCGAGATGCACCCGGTGTCGCGCCGCGTGAACGACGTGCGGGAGGACGGACCCGATCTCATGGCTGCGGTCCCCGAGGAGCCCGCCGACGAGCCCGCGCCCCAGGGGAACGTGCGTACCGCCAGCGCCGCGCGGCGGCGCCCAGCACCCACCGGCCAGGGGACGCTGTTCGACTGACAGACACGCGGAGGCCCCCGATGTCTGGGTCGGGGGCCTCCGGTCTCCTCCCCTGGTTCGTATCGATCAGGGGCGTTCGTGAGTCAGGGGTCTAGGGTACCGCGCCGACCGGCACCGTGTCTGCCTGCGCCGCGCCGTTCGCGTCATCCAGCGCGACCACCAGCCATCCCCGGTCGCCCCGGTCCGGATCCAGTCGCTCCGCGTCGACGACGAGCGGCAGGTCGAACCGCCGGCCACCACCCAGGAGCTCGAATGCCCCGTTCCGGACCACGGGCCGGAAGGCGTTGTAGCGCGCGCGCTCGGACGCCCCGTTGCTGTTGCTGGTGTTGTCCATGACGTCGCTCAACGCCTCGTCGCCGAACAGGGACACGGCGCTCACCTGGTAGCCGAAGCTCGGGTCGCCCGGGCTCAGCCCGAGGTCCTTCGCCATGGCCACCAGGAGGAGCGTGCTGCCGCGCGCGGGTGCCACGGCGTAGAAGGGCTCCCCGAGCAGCTCCCCCGTCTCGGTGTCGATGACCAGCGCGTCGAGCACCCCGTTCTCGAACCCCGAGAACACGAGGCCGTCGTCGATGCCCAGGATCAGCCGGTCCTCGGTGCCGTCGAGGTCGCTGTCGATGGAGATCGCCCACTCGGTCGCGGCCGCGTTCGACCAGGGACCCCACGTGTTGATGGCGAACAGCAGGCAGCGATCGTCGGGATCGTCGATGCCGGTGCACTCCCAGGCCGGCACTGACTGGACGCCTGCAGCGCGCAGGTCCACGCCGCCGTAGCCCTCGCGGGCGTCGGAGAGGCCCCACGCGTAGATGTCCATGTAGCTGCGGTGCAGGCCGTGGTTGGTGACCCGCAACCGGGACCGTCGCAGGTCGCCGTCGGTGCTCCACGAGGTCCTCGACCCCGGCCGCACGTCCGAGAGGCCCCGCGGCACGACCATCCAGGGGACGCGCAGGGGATGGATCCCGCGTCCGCTCGACCGGGGGGTCGCGATGATGGTCCCCCGGACGGTCGCGAGGGTGGCGAACGGCTGGCCGTCCGCGTCGGTGCCCAGCGACCCGTCCGCGTCCGGCAGGCCCGCCACGTCCCCCTCCGCCATGGACACGGTGACGCTGACGCGGCGGGTGGATCGCGCGGGCACGCTCACCGATCGCGGGCTGATGGCGACGCGCAGGTCACGGGACGTTCCCGCGAAGGAGTTGCGCAGGTCGTACCGGATGGCCCTCGAGGAGCGGTTGCGGATGGTCATGTCGAGCGTCGCCCGGAACGCCACGCTGGTGCCCGCGCGGGCCATCGCGTTGCGGGCGCCGAAGGACAGGCTCGAGGCGCCGGGCTCCGTGTACGCGAGGGCCACGGTCTCGATGGCCCGTCGCGGCTGGACGAGACCCGAGCCCGCCCGTCGCATGTCGAAGCCGGACAACCCCGTGGTCGTGGCGGTGCCCACGATGGCGGCCTTGACGTCGCGGGGTGAGAAGTCGGGGTGAGCCTCCAGCACCAGGGCTGCGACACCCGCCACCGCCGGAGCCGCCATGGACGTGCCGGACATGCCCTTCACCGCATTGGTGGTGGCGCCATCGGCGGACATCACCGAGACACCGGGCGCCGTGACATCCGGCTTGAGCGCGCTATCGCCACTGCGTGGTCCCGCGGAGCTGAACGCGGCGACCGAGCGGAACGCGGGGTTGGACAGCGCGGACCGCGGCCGGACCCGGATGGTCCGCCCGTCGTCCGTCGCGAAGCGCCGGGCGATCCCCGAACGGACACCGAGGAACGGGATGCGCGCGCCCCGGATGGGTCCCTCGAACGGCGGCAGGGCGTCGGCGTCGTTGATCATGATCACCGCGGCCGCCCCCTGGCGCTGCCCGAGGACGGCTCGGTCGGCGCGGGGACAGATGCCCCGGTCCACGGCCACGATGTCGCCTTCGCGAGCCCCGTTGAACTCGTAGTCGGCGACATGGCAGCCGAGGCTCTCGAGCCCGGCGCCCGTGACCGGGTCGGGGTCCGTGTCCGGATCGTCGCGGAACCGGACCAGCCTGCCGCGGACATCGGCGGTGGCGCCGTTGGCGACGATCGCCGTGATGTCGGAACCGGTCGCCATGTCGATGCGCGCCGCCTTGAAGCTCGACAGCGCATCCATCGCGGCCACGGAGATGGCGCGTGTGGCGACACCCGGGCTGCCCGTCATGTACGCCGACGAGCCGCTGTTGCCCGACGAGACGACGACCGTGACACCCGCCAGCGCGGCGTTGTCCACGGCGAGCGCATCGAGCGAGCCCGGGTCGCCGAAGGACGAGCCGAGCGACAGGTTGATGACATCCGCACCCGCGCGGACCGCCCGCTCGATGGCATCCACCACGAGGTAGGTCCCGCCCCTGCACCCGAACACCCGGAACGCGAGCAGTCTCGCCCGGGGCGCGACGCCCGGCGCGATGCGGAAGTCCGTGCGCTCCAGCGTCCCCGCGTCGTAGGAGCCTCGGTACGTGCCGGCGGACGTGACACCCATACCCGCCGCGGTCCCGGCCACGTGCGTCCCGTGCTGGTCGATGTCGGACCCACTGGCCTTGCAGTCGAGCGGGTCGTCGTCCGGCCGTGGCACGTCGTTGGTGTCGGCGTCGTAATCGTCGCCCACGAGGTCCGTGCCACCCACGACCTTGGCCGTGGGGAACGTGCCTGGCTCGCGGACCGTCGGGTCGTCGTCGCGCCACGCGGTGTTGCCGGCACCCCCGAAGTCCTGGTGGTAGTAGTTGATGCCCGAGTCGATGATGGCGATGGTCACGCCGCGCCCGGTGCGGTCCGTCGCGCCCCACGCGGCAGGCACGCCGATGTACCGGTCCGTGCGGGAGTTGTCCGGGACGTGGCGGGGGACCAGCAGCACCGCTGTCACGCCCGGCAGCCGAGAGATGCGGCGGACCCGGTCGGCGCGGACCCTGACCCGGAACCCGTTGAACACGTCGGTGTAGGTCTTCTGGATGCGCGCGCCCAGCGAGCGCAGCCGCGAGCGCGTGGCACGCTGGGCCGACCGGACCTGCCGCCGGGCTGAGGCGACACCGGCATCGGACAGGGGCTCACCGGCGAGGGCGCGCTCACCCACGCGCGCGCCCACCGTCCGGCCGCGGACCTGGACGGCCACCTCGATACGACGCGAGCCACGGGTCGCCGCGAGAGCCTCGGCGAGGCCCGGGGTGGCGCGCCCGCGCGTCGGCACCCGCTCGATCCGGCGGGGATCGGCCGCGAGCCCATGCGCCGGGATCGCCATGAGCAGGACGAGCAGGACTCCGACGAGGCTCAGTGCCCGTCGCTTCACGCGTGGACCCTCATGCATCCCCCTGGGTGGGACGGTGCGCTGGACGGCACGTAGCGTAGCGCCGATGGCGCGGGCCGGCCGGGCCCAGCCCGCGGCTCGGGTGCGGACACCCGGCGCTCAAGGCGCGGCCAGCTCCAGGTGCTCCCAGTCCACCCAGCGGGTGCCATCCCACCAGCGGTGCCAGACCCTGCCGTCGGTGCCGGTCGCGAAGACGTCGAGCCGCTCCGCGCCCCAGCTGGATGCGGCGGGTGCGACACCGGTCGCCAGCTCACCACCCAACGACTCCCATGGGTGCCAGTCGGAGCCGTCGAAGTAGCGGTCCCAGAGCTCGCCGTCGGGGAACACCGCGAACACCTCCATCTGGCCCACGGCCCACGCGACCGCCGCGGGTGGCGAAGCGAGCGTGCCACCCAGCGACAGGTCGTCGGACCAGCCAGCCCGGTCCCAGTGGCGCGTGTACAGCGCCCCATCGGTCGAGCGCCAGAACAGGTCGATGCGTCCCGTGCCCCACGACACGGCCGCGACATCACCCGCGGCGCCGCTCGGATCATCCATGGGTCAGGCCTCCTCGCCGAGCGCGGCCGCCCAGGCCGCAAGATAGTCATCGGGTCGCTCGCCCGGCCCCGTGAGCACGAGGTCGAGCACCGTCTCGGGCCGGTCGTACAGATAGCGGCGTGCCCGGTCGCCGTGGCCGGCGTCCACCAGCAGGCGGAGCGCACGCTCGTTGAACAACGGGCGGCCGTCCCTGAGGAACGACTCGGCGGCCACCTCGGCGGCGCCGGCCGCATCCAGCCATGGGGGGATGCGCACCGCGTTGGGCGCCTCGCGGAGCGCGACCTCGGCCTCGAGGGATCCGATCGTCCCCTCGCGGGGCACGAACGCGACCACCTCCGGTCCTCCGGCGTCGCGCACGAGGTCCGGGACACCCAGGGATGCGACGGCGAGCGTGCACTCGCCGCTCGCGAGGAGGTCCACGACATCCGCGCGGCTGCGCACGATGCGCCGGACGTTGGGTCGCAGCCGCGTGAGCCAGTCCGTGGCCGCGGCGAGCTCGGCATCGGTCATGGCGTGTGGGTCCGCCGCGCCGGTGGCGCGCGCCGCGCACAGCACCAGGTCCAGCCGCTGCGCGTCGATGACCACGCGCTTCCGGTTGCGTGGGTCGACCAGCACGTCCCACGAGTCGGGGATGGCCGAAAGCCGTGCGGGGTCGCACACGACCTGGAGCGGCGACCAGCTCCAGGGCAGGCCGAGCAGCCCCTCCTCCCCCGCCAGCGGCTCCAGCTCGAGGGCCATCGGGAACAGCTCCGCCGTGACCTCCAGCTCCTTCGCGTCGATGGGCGTGGCCAGGCCGTCCGCCTGGTACCGCGTGATCCAGCCGCCGTCGGCGGTCACCAGGTCGGCGGACACCTCGCCTGCGACCACGCGTCGGTGCGCCTCGGCGTCGTCCCACAGCGGGGTGACCCGGACATCGATGCCGTCGTGTGTGCCCAGCGTCCGGATGACCCCGGGGTCCCAGTGGTCGGCGGACGTCAGCAGGCGCAGCTCGCCGCGCGGGACGGGCGTGGGCGAGGGCGATGGCCGAGGCGTGCCGGTGGGCGGCGTCGCAGCGCTGACGCGCCCATGCACGGAGAGGGCCGCGGCGCTCCCGGCAGCCAGCCGCAGGAACTCCCGACGCCCGAACGCTCGCACCGACACCTCCCCGCCGGGAGCGGCCCTCATCCCCAGCGGGAGCCCCCGGTGCGGGGCACAGCGTACGTCGGAGTCGTCAGGGACGCCGCGATGCTCCCTCAGAGCCAACCGCGGCGGCGGAAGTACCAGAACGTGCCCAGGATCAGGAGCCCCATGATCACGATGAGGATCCAGAAGTTGGCCGGATCGTTCGTGCCGCCGACCAGCGGCAGCGCCAGGTTCATGCCCCAGATGCTCGCGATGAGCAATGCGGGCAGCACCAGCACGCTCACCGCGTTGAGCACCTTGATGGCGTCGTTCAGGCGGTGGGAGAGCACCGATTCATTGGTCGCCTCGAGCGACTCGATGACCTCCTTGTAGTTCTCGAGGATGTCCCAGATGCGCTCCGCCGCGTCCGAGATGTCGTCGAAGTAGATCTCCATGTCCTCGGCGAGATAGCGCTGCTTGGTCTTCTCGAGGTCGCCCAGGACGGTGCGCTGCGGTCGCACGATGCGCCGGAACGTGATGATCTCCTGCTTGAGGTCGTTGATGTCGCGCACGATCTCGGACGTGCGGCGCTCCTCGAAGATGTCGTCCTCGAGCTGGTCGAGCTTGAGGCCCATCTTGCGGAGCATCGGGAACGAGGCGTCCACGCACGCGTCCACGATCCGGTAGAGCAGGTAGCCGGCGCCCTTGGAGAAGATCTGCTCGCGCAGGTCGTCGCGCTCACCGATGCGCTCGAACAGCGCCTCCACCGGCGGCAGGTCCGCGCTGGGCAGCGTGATGAGGAAGTCCTTGCCCTCGAACAGGTCGAGCTCCACCGACACCAGCCGCTGGCGGGTCTTCTCGTAGACCGGGAACTGCATCACCAGGAACAGGTAGTCGTCGTACCGGTCGAGCTTGGGCCGCTGGTTCCGCGAGAACACGTCCTCGAGGTCCAGCGAGTGGAAGCCGAACTCCGCCTGGAGCCACTCGCCATCGGCGCTCGTGGGACGCGGGATGTGGATCCAGCGCAGGCCGTCCGCGAGCACGATGTCCCGGCGCGGCACAGGGCTGGCGGCCGGCTGCACGGGCGCTCGTGTCGAGCGCAGGCGCACCGGTCGCGGCAGTCGTGCTCGGGAGATCGGCAGCTCAGGCACGGTCCGGATGGTCCCCCTTGGGTGTCGTCATTCGGGTGGCTGACCGTGTAGCGCACCGAAGGCCTGTGGCTCCGGGTCCGGTGCGTCTGCAGGCCGATGGTAGTCTGCCGCGCAGCATCCCGTGCCCAGCGACCGCACGGCCAGGGCCGGCGGTGGCAGGATGGAGGGCCCCAGGGACGCTGGCGCTCCCGGGTGAGAGAGGCAGGGCATGACACGGTTCGGCACGATCCTGGTCGCGACCGACGGCAGCGATGACAGCGACGCCGCGGTGGAGGCGGCGCTCGACCTGGCGCACGACACCAACGGCAAGCTGCTGGTGCTGTCGGTCGTCCCGGAGTCCGGGGAAGCGTCCGAGGAGGGCGACGGCGCGGGCGCGGCCGCCGAGCCTCCGGCACGCGACGAGGACGAGGAGGTCATCGAGGCCAATGACCTCACCAATGACGTCGTCGATCACGCGGTGGAGTGGGGCATCGAGGCGACGCCCCTGGTCTGGGAGGGGGAGCCGGCCGACGCCATCCTCGCGGCGGCCGAGTCCGAGGGCGCCGACGTCATCGTCATCGGCAGCAGCGGCAGGAGCGGTGTCGGCCGGATGCTGATGGGCAGCGTCTCGGACGACGTCATCCGGCGCGCGCCGGTGCCGGTGATGGTGGTGCGAGCGCCGCGCGAACGCGAGGACTGAGCCAGAAGGTCGGCTACACGATGCCGGATCAGTCGGGTCGGATGCGCCGACGCCTGAGCTTGAGGAGTCGCGACTCGCGCAGGGAGTCGAAGAAGACCGCGAGGAAGATGATCACCGCCAGCAGCATCGGCTGCAGGTAGATGTTGACGCTGATGAACACCATGCCGGCCTGGACCATCTGCACGAGCACCGCACCCACGACCGCTCCGAGCGCGGACCCGACACCACCGAACAGGCTCGTCCCACCCAGGACCGCCGCCGTGATGACATCGAACTCCTTGCCGACCCCGAACGTCTGATTGAGCCGGCCGATGAGGGCGATGAGCATCACGCCGCCGATGGCCGCGCACGTGCCGCAGATCACGTACACCGAGAACGTGATACGGCGCACCGGGATGCCCGCCCTCCTGGCCGCCTCGGGGTCGTTGCCGACCGCATAGACCTGCCGGCCGAACCGCGTGCGGGTCAGCACGAGATGCGCGGTCGCGACCACGATGGCGAACACGATGATGGGCATGGGGATGCCGAGGATGGACGACGCGCCGAACCGCAGGAACACGGGCGGGAACTGGATGCCGAAGGACTCGGTGATGGCCGTGCCCAAGCCACGTCCGGCCACGAGGGTGGCGAGCGTGACCATGAACGGCGTGATGCGCAGGTTCACGATGCAGAACGCATTGACGGCGCCGAATGTCGCTCCCACCGCGACGGCCAGCGCGATGGCGACGACGACGCCGATCTCGTTCTGGAGCTCGGGGACCTGCAGCAGATAGCCGGCGGCCATCGCCGACAGGTACATGTTCGACCCAACGGACAGGTCGATCCCGGCAGTGAGCAGGACGAACGTCATGCCAACGGCGACGACACCCGTGAACGAGGCCTGCTTGACGATGTTCGACACGCTCTCGGGCTCGAAGAACCGGGGCGCCTGCAGCCCGAAGAACACGAAGATCGCGATGAACAGGATCGCGGTCGAGTGGCGCAGGAGGAAGTCCCGGATCACTCGGGAGTCCATGCGCGTCATGGCGCGACGGTCTCCCGGAACGCAGCCTGGAGGATCGCTCGATCATCGAACGAGGAGCGATCGAACGATCCGACGATCTCGCCCCGGCTCATGGTGAGGATCCGGTCGCACATGGCGATCAGCTCTTCCAGCTCCGAGGAGACGAACAGGACCCCGACGCCGTCTGCCGCAAGCCCGTCGATCATCTGGTAGATGTCGTGCTTGGCAGCCACGTCGATGCCGCGTGTCGGCTCATCGAGGATGATCAGGGACGGGTCGGACAGCAACCATCGCCCAAGGACGACCTTCTGCTGGTTGCCTCCCGAGAGGCTGAGCGCCGGCTGCCGCGCGATGGCGCCGGACCGGATCCCGAGCGTGTCGGCGGAACCGGCGGCCGCTTCGAGCAGGCGGGCCTGTTCGACGATCCGGAGTGGCGTCACCGCGAAGTCCTGGAGTGAGGCCAGCGC
>JBEVIK010000196.1:0-5825 GCA_040510715.1 Candidatus Limnocylindrales bacterium | reverse complement strand
CCGGACTTTCCTGTGCGCCTTTCCATGGGCGAGTCCCTGTCCCGCATCGATCGGCCGGCCCCTCCCTGTGGGCCCGCACTTCCCTGCTTGGGCCGGGGCGACCCCGCCGCGGCCCTTTGGTATGCCCGCGCGGCACGGTCGGGGCCGACGATGCGCGCCCGTTCGCCACGTCCCGCCCAGCGGGCGGATACCGTCGTCCGTCATCGCCGATCTCGGCTCGGCGTTCCCGGGATCAGGGCGAGTTCGCAAGGGAACGCGGCGAGCGGGTGCCGGTGGCCGGCCAAGGGACTCGTTGGTTCGTCGCTCTGCCCCCATCCAGGGATCACGACCACGCAGCGGGCTGGGACCGCGCGCCCAGCGGGACGAACGCGGGCGAGCGACTCCAGCGGTCCGGGCGCGGCGCGCGCGACCCGTCGCCGCCTTGCCGTCACCGCACGGCTGCGCCACCATGCCCCCGATGACGGTCGGCGACCCGTTCTCGGTCCTCGTGCTCGCAGGCGGAGCCAGCCGGCGCATGGGCACGGACAAGCGGGCGGTGCCCATCGAGGGCACCCCGATGCTCCTGCGCACGATCGAGCGCCTTGCCGGCCTGCCGGTCATGCTCGCCATCGACCCGCGCGACCCGCCGAACGTCCCGCTGCCGGCACATGTCCGCGTGATCCCCGACTCGCGTCCGGGCGAAGGACCGCTGGCGGCGCTCGAGGCGGGCCTCGCGGCACTGACCGTGCCCACCGTCCTCGTGGTGGCAGCCGACATGCCCTGGGTCGAGCCGTCGGTGCTGCGCCTGCTGGCTCGGCGCCTCGCCAGCCACGCTGAGGTGGACGTCGCGTGCCTCGCCGACTCGGCGGGCCCGCGACCCCTCCCGCTCGCGGTCCGACGTGCAGCGACCCTCGCCCACCTGACATCCCTCCTCGACACCGGCGAGCGCCGCCTTCGGGCACTCCTCCCGGGCGCCGCGGTGATCCCGCCCGATGAGTGGCGGCCGCTCGACCCGCGGCAGGGCACCCTCCGGGACGTGGACGTGCCCGCGGACCTCGCGACCGTCCCGTGAGCACGACGCTCCACTCGGCCCGCGCCACCACCGCCCCGGTCATCACCATCGACCACGGCACGGTCACCCGCCGGACCGACGACCTCGCGGGCGAGGAGCCGCTCCAGATCCGAGCGGCGGGTCCCGGGCAGGAGCCCATCGACATCGCGGTCACGATGCGCACGCCGGGTGCAGAGGACGAGCTGGCGGCGGGGTTCCTCGTCACCGAGGGGCTGTGCGACCCGGCCGACATCGACCGCTTCGAGCTGGGCGACCCGGCCACCGACGCCCGACCGGACGACACCATCACGGTCCGGCTGCGGCAGCCGGTCGACCCGGAGCTGATCCGAGAGCGGATGACCGTGGCCACCGCGAGCTGCGGCATCTGCGGCACGGCGTCCATCGACGACATCGCGCGACGTTGCGCCCCCCTCCCGGATGGCCCGCGCATCGACCCGAGCGTGCTGCCCGGGATCACGACCACCCTTCGCGCGGCGCAGGGGACCTTCGACTCCACGGGCGGCCTGCATGCGTCCGGCCTGTTCGACCCCGGCGGGAGGCTCCTGCGCGCCAGGGAGGATGTCGGGCGCCACAACGCGCTCGACAAGCTCATCGGGGCGGCCGTGCTCGCGGGCGGGCTGCCGCTCCACGACACGCTGCTCCTGGTCAGCGGCCGGGTGAGCTTCGAGCTGGTCCAGAAGGCGGCCATGGCCGGCATCCCGGTGCTCGCCGCGATCGGTGCCCCGACCGACCTCGCCGTGGACACTGCGACGCGCCTGGGCATGACCCTCATCGGATTCCTGCGCGGCGAGCGCTGCAACGTCTACAGCCGGCCCGAGCGGCTGGGCATCGAGCCTTCGTGACCGCGAGCGACCCCAAGCCATCGAAGAAACGGGCCCGCAGGCTCGCACCCGACCTGTGGGTGAGCCTCCGGCCCAACGGCATCGGGCTCCAGAAGCCCAACCACTTCGGCGAGATGGCGCGCACGGTCTGGGAGAACCGGCACGCGCCGCGCTATGCGTGGCGGATCCTGTCGCAGGGCGTGTGCGATGGCTGCGCGCTGGGCGTCGCGGGGTTCCATGACTGGACCATCGACGGCATACACCTGTGCACGACCCGGCTCAACCTGCTGCGGCTCAACACGATGCGCGCGCTGGACCCGGCGCGACTGGCCGACGTCGAGGCGCTCCGGGGGCTCTCGGGCGCGGAGCTGCGCGACCTCGGCCGGCTCCCCTACCCCATGCTCCGCCGGCGCGGCGAGCCCGGCTTCACCCGGCTGTCGTGGGACCAGGCCCTGGCCCTCGTCGCCGAGCGCATCCACGCCGCTCGTGCCCGGGACGCGGCGGACGGTGGGGATCGGCTGGGCTTCTTCCTGACCGCGCGCGGCATCACCAACGAGGTCTACTACGTCGCCCAGAAGGTGGCGCGCGCGCTGGGCACCAACTCCGTGGACAACGCGGCGCGCATCTGCCATGCACCATCGACCAACGCGCTCAGGGACGGGCTCGGCGTCGCGGCGACCACGGTGTCCTACACCGATGTCATCGAATCGGACCTCATCGTGCTGTTCGGGGCGGATGTCGCGAACGCCCAGCCGGTGTTCATGAAGTACCTCTATATGGCCCGCAAGCGGGGCGCGCGCATCGCGGTCGTGAATCCCATGCGGGAGCCGGGGCTCGAACGCTACTGGGTGCCCTCGAACCCCGAGAGCGCCATCTTCGGGACGCAGATGGCGACCGACTTCTTCCCGGTATCGACGGGTGGCGACATCGCCTTCCTGACCGGGGTCCTCAAGGTCCTCGCCGACGAGGGGCTGGTGGACGACCGGTTCATCGGTGAGCACACGACCGGGTGGGAGGAGCTCCGGGCCGGGCTGGCGGAACGGTCACTCGAGGACCTCGCCCGCTGGTCGGGCGCCACGGTCGAGGACGTCCAGCGGTTCGCGCGGATGTATGCCGACGCTGGGACCGCGGTGCTCGTGTGGTCGATGGGTATCACGCAGCACGTGTGCGGCGTGGACAACGTGCGCGCGATCATCGACCTCGGCCTCGCGCGTGGCAACGTGGGGCGGCCAGGCGCCGGGCTGATGCCCATCCGCGGCCACTCAGGGGTCCAGGGCGGCGCCGAGATGGGCGCCTACGCCACCGCCTTCCCGGGCGGCATCCCGGTCGATGTCTCGTCTGCCGAGACCCTCGCCGAGACGTACGGCTTCCCGGTGCGCGCGGAGCGTGGGCGGTCGGCCGCGGAGATGGTGGAGGCGGCGGGTCGCGACGAGCTCGACGTGCTGTGGTCGTCGGGCGGCAACTTCCTGGACACGCTGCCCGACCCGGCGGCGGTCCGCGACGCGCTGGAGCGGGTGCCCCTGCGGGTCCACGTGGACATCGTGGTCAGCTCCCAGATGCTCGTTGATGGCGAGGAGGTGCTGTTGCTCCCGGCCATGACCCGCTATGAGCAGCCCGGCGGCGGTACCGAGACGACCACCGAACGACGAGTCGCGTTCAGCCCGGAGATCGAGGGGCCGCGCATCGGCGAGGCGCGCGCCGAGTGGCGCATCTACCTCGACCTCGCGCGGGCCGTGGACCCGGACCTGCACGCACGCCTCGGCTGCGCCGACGCCCAGGCCATCCGCGAGGAGATCGCACGGGTGGTGCCCGCCTACGACGGCATCCAGGGTCTCGCCAAGACGGGTGATGCCATCCAGATCGGCGGTGAGCGGCTGTGCGACGGCTGGGTGTTCCCGACCGACGATGGCAAGGCGCATTTCCGACCTGTCGTGCCCAGGGAGGCGGAGGCGCCCGAGGGCCGGTTCCTGCTGACCACGCGTCGTGGCAAGCAGTTCAACTCCATGGTCTGGAAGCGCAGGGACCCGCTGACGGGCGCGGATCGCGACGCCCTGTTCATGGCGGCCGAGGACGCCGCGGGTCTGGGCCTGGCCGATGGGGCCGCCGTGCTGGTGCGGTCGTCCACCGGCGAGGTGCCGGCACGCATCAAGGTGTCGCCGATCCGGCCGAGGAACGTCCAGATGTTCTTCCCCGAGGCGAACCCGCTCATCGAGGCCGGCCGTCGCGACCCCATCGCGCTGGTGCCCGACTACAACGCGGTGGTCGAGGTCGTGCCGGCCTGACGTGCCTCAGTCGAGGGCACCCAACCCGGGCTGGCAGTCCCATGTCATGTTCAGGTCAAGCGTCGCAGGGATCGTCGCGTCAGGCGACAGCACCGAGCGCTCCAGGGGGATGTCGTTCACCTCGACGCGTCCCTGCCCATCGCCGTCCCAGACCTCGTCGTCGGCCTGCGGCCCGGACGTCAGGCTGCCCGCGAATGAGCCGTCCTGTGATCGGAGGTACAACCCCACGAAGCCGGTCTTCCTCGCGACGAGCAGCGCATCCCACCTGCCATATCGGAACGGGGCCGCGACCGACCACACATGGATCGTCCCATCTTCTTCCTCGTCGACCGCCACACAGGATGCGGGAGAGACCTGACCCGCGGGCGCCATGCCGGGCAGGTGGAGCGTGACGAGCCCAGGCTCGCCGAGGTGTCGCCGCCAGTCGATCCGCGAGTCGACCCGACGGGGCGCCTCCCCGCACTCCCACGTCGCCAGCACCTCCGAAGACGGTGCGTCGAACGAGGTCGGCAGATCGTTGAAGTGCGTCTCGGCATCGGTCAGCCGGTGCGCCCGCACCGTCCCGGATCGCAGGTCACTGCTGGTCCAGAGCGGGAACGCGTAGCGCCAGTCGATCACGCCCCAGTCGCTCCAGTCGAGTGGGGGCGTCCGGGCGACCCGGACCTGGACCGACGGGGTCGAACCCTCGGCGAGATCGATCACGAGTGAGACGTAGCCGCCGTCCGCGGTCCTCGCACGCGTGGTCGTGTTGCTGACCCGCACCACGGTCGACGCAAGGTCCCAGATAGCCCACTCGCAGATAGCGGCCGTCTCGAACACCCGATCGGGATCGTCGCTCGTGCGGAACGTGACCCGGCCGAGGGACCGACCCGGTTCGAGCTTCGGCGGCTCCCCGCAGCGGATGGCCAGGATGCCTCGCAGGGCCGGCCGGTCACGCGTGCCGTGCCATGGAGCCTCGAACGTGACCAGCGGTTCCCCGGTCTGGGTCGTGGCCACGGCGATGGACCCGTCGTCGGTCCCCCATGAGCCCCCGGACCGCGGGCGGATGCTCAGCTGATGCGGGTCGGCAGGGTCCCCGACCGAGGTCGCCGCCATGAGATACAGCGAGAGGCGCCGGCCGGCTGCGCGGAAGTCCCCGGTCCGCACGCTCAGGACGGCGCTGCGGTCCTCGGTCCAGTCGCACCAGGCCTGGCCCTTGACCGATCGCTCCCCATCGAGGCACAGCCGGAACGAGCCGTTGCCTCGGTCCGACATGTCGGCGTACGACGTCGCGAGTGCGACCGACCGGATGCGGCCCGTGTCGCCACCCTCGTCATCCGGCGCGAAGGTGGAGATGGGCCGTTCGATGACGCGCGGAGCGCTGCACGCGACCGGCTCGTCTTGCGCGAGGACTGGGGCGCGGGTGACCACGGTCGCCCAGAAGAACGTGACGATGAGTGGCAGAGCCAGGGCCACGGCGCGTCGCAGGACCATGGATGCGTCCCTCGCATGCGAGCGTAGGTCGCGCATGATGCACCCGATGGCCGATGACCCCTTCGCGCGGATGGCGGCCCAGCACACACTGGGCGACCAGCCCATCCCGGAGGTGGTCCAGGAGCTGACGGGCGACGACGTCCCGGAGCTCGCGTGGCGCAACGACCTGGGTGGCCTGACCTTCCGGATCGGCGACCG
>JBEVIK010000195.1:0-8160 GCA_040510715.1 Candidatus Limnocylindrales bacterium | reverse complement strand
GGCGGCGTGGGCGGCCGCGCGTGCTGGTGAGGCGCTCCCCGCTGTCGATGCCGAGCGCGCGGCGGGGCTCCGCGCCGGGGCGCGCACGACCTACGACCGGGGGGGCGCGCAGGTCGACCGGCGCCGTCTCGACGCCTGAGCGGGCTCGGTCGACGACCCTGACGGGGGCAGGAGCTGGAGGACCGCGGCTGGGCGCCGGTTCGGGATTCCCAGTCGCTTGGCCCACGACGAGCCGGAGCGAGTGACGTCATCGGGTGTCGCGTCGCGAGCGTCGAGGACCACCCAGCCCGCCTCCCGATATCGCCGGGCGAGGCCGGGGAGGGCCGGGCCATCGAGCGACCGGATGTCGCCGACGCCATCGCGCGGGGTCACCGACAGGAGCATCCGGAGGGAGCCGTCGGGGCGGGAGATGCGGCCGATCGCTTCCAGGAACCACGTCTCCGGGCCCAGCGCGCCTCGGAGCAGCGAGCCCCACGGCAGCGTGACGCGCGTCTCGTCGACCCGGCCATCGAGCGCCCCGGGCAGCGCCTCGGCGGCAGCGACCGCGAACCATGCGTTGGGCAGCCCGCCCTTGGCCCGTGGCCGGGCCGCGCGATGTGATGCCTCCCGCATGCGGGTCGCATCCGCGTCGAGGCCCAGGACGACCTCGTCGGGGGCTCGCCGGGCCGCGGAGAGCACGGCGGCGCCATCGCCGGTGCCCAGGTCGACGGTCAGTCGCCGGTCACCGAGCCAGTCGGAGACTTAGCCGACGTCCACCTCGAGGAGGCGGCGTCCGATCACGCGCTGCATCGGTGCATCCTACCGCGTGTCACTGCACGCCCCCGCCGATGATGGGATCCTCGAGCACGACCGGGGTGCTGTACAGCTGGGCGAGCGCGACGCACACGTCCACGCCCGGACGGGTGCCGGTCTGGAGGGTGATGACAGGGACCGCACCCGTCTCGTCCACCTCGACACCCGCGAGCCCGTAGCAGCCCTCGGCACCGCTCCAGAAGTAGACCGTCAGGGAACGGCCGTCCGGGCCGACCGTGATGTGGTCCCAGGGGACCTCGATGATGTCGTTGAGGCCGTCCTCGGGGACGATGGGCGTCGCACCGTCCGCGAAGGGCGGCTCGGGCTCCTCGCCCGGCCCGCCGGGCTCTCCGGGGATGCCCGGGTCGATGGTCAGCCCCGGATCGGGCGTGGCCGCCGGCTCGTCCTGGGCCGCGACGGGAACCACGGCCACCAGCGCGAGCATGAGGGCGAGGATGGCCACGAGCGGGGCAGACGCCCGGCCGATGTGGTGGGTGGATCGCATGGTCGGTCTCCTGGTGATGTCAGGTGCGGGCAGCCCGCTCCAGCATGACGTGTCCCGTCCGAGACGGCGGAGGTGGCGCCGAGGTTCCCCCGGGGTCGGCGGTCAGCTCGCGACGGTCGACCGGGCCCGCGCCGCTGCCGCGCGGAGCTCGCCGGCGAGCGAGGGCGCGACACGCCCCGTGACCTGGACGTCGTGGGCGCGGTAGTCGATGGCGATCGTGCCCCGCTCCCGGATCCGGGCGAGCAGCTCGCCCTCGGTATAGGGCAGGGTCACGTCCACCTCCTCCCACAGCTCCGCGAGCAGGGTCGCCAGCCGCAGGCGCACGAGGTCGAGCCCGAACCCGGTCGCCGCCGAAGCCATGACGGCGCCGTCCACGATGGGTGCGGGCGGTCCGTCGGGCGATCCATCCATGACCAGGTCCGCCTTGTTGAGCACCACGACGCGAGGCTTGGCACCCGCGCCCAGCTCGTCGAGCACCTGCTGGACGGTCCGCCGGTGCTCCGGCGCGTGGCGGTCGGAGGCATCCACGACCTCCAGCAGGACGTCTGCCCGCACGACCTCATCGAGCGTCGCGCGGAAGGCATCCACCAGCTGGTGCGGCAGCTTGTGGATGAAGCCCACCGTGTCGGTGGCGATGGCCGACTGGCCGTCGCCCAGCCTGACCGAGCGGCTGGTGGGGTCGAGCGTCGCGAACAGCCGGTCCTCGGCGCGGGCGGCCTCCTGACCCGTGAGCGCGTTGAGCATCGAGCTCTTGCCGGCGTTGGTGTAGCCCACGATGGCCACCGTGGGTACGAGCCTGCGGTCACGCCCCCGCGACGCGGTCTCCCGCTGCTGGCGCACCTGCGCGACCCGCTCCTTGAGCTTGCTGACCTTCGTGCGGATGATGCGCCGGTCGGTCTCCAGCTGGCTCTCGCCGGGTCCCCGGGAGCCGATGCCGCCCTGGGTCCGCGACAGGTGGGTCCACATGCGTGTCAGGCGGGGCAGCTGGTACTCCAGCTGGGCGAGCTCGACCTGGAGACGCCCCTCGTGGGTCCGTGCGTGCTGGGCGAAGATGTCGAGGATCAGGCCGCTCCGGTCGAGCACCTTGACCCCCAGCAGCTCCTCGAGCGCGCGCTGCTGCATCGGCTTGAGCTCGTCGTCCGCGATGAGCAGCGTGAAGCCGGTCTCCGCCTTGGCGCTCACCAGCTCCTCGGCGCGGCCCTTGCCGAGGTACCAGTTGGGGTCGATGTGCCGGCGGTTCTGCCATTCCGCGCCCACGACATCCGCCCCGGCGGTATCCGCGAGGCTGGCCAGCTCTGCCAGGGAGTCCTCGGCGGTCCAGCCGGGGTCGTCGCCGGTGTCGACGGCGATCAGGAACGCCCGTTCGACGGGCGGCGCGAGGTCGATGAGGGTATCGGGCACGAGGTCAGGATACCCGGGGTGGCCCCGCAGCGATCCGGGCGAGCAGGCTGGCCGGGGTCGCCCGCTCCCAGTCGGCGTCGACCCACCAGGTCGCTCCAGCATCGGCGAAGGGCTGCGCGATCGCGCCGGCGGCGACGGGATCCGGAGGGGTCGAGCCCTGCGCGATGACCTCGTAGGGCCCTGAGCTGCCCGTCTCGGCACGCCGCGACCGGATGGCCCCGACGATGTCCGCGACCTCCCTGGGATCGCTGGTCTGGAGGACCGCGCCATCCCAGCGCAGCGCACGCGCCATCGATCGCTCGCCGGGCCAGCGGAGCGCGACCCAGATGGGGATGCGTGGTCGCTGCACGGGGCGCGGGCTGAAGGTCATGGGACCGAACCGATAGCGTGGGCCCTCATGCGCGAAGGGCTCGCCCGACCACAGCCCGTCGAGGATGGCGAGGGTCTCATCAAGGATGTCGGCACGCTCCGCGTTGGCGGTAGCTTCTCCCACGTTGCCGAAGCCACTGTCATCGAGGGCGCCGAGCCCCACCGGGACGACGAGGCGGCCGCGTGACAGGTGGTCGATGGTCATGGCTTCCCGCGCGACCTTCCAGGGCCGCCGTCGGGTGGGTGCGAACACGATCGCGCCCAGGGTCACGCGCGACGTGGCGAGGGCCATCGCGCCCAGCAGGGTCCAGGGGTCGTACATGTCCGATCCGCCGATGTCGATGGCGTCGTACGTGAACACCCCGTCCCAGCCGGCGGTCTCGGCGCGTACCGCGAGCTCGACCTGGGCCAGCGGGTCGCCGGCGTTGATGACGATGCCTGCCCTCACGTGTCACCTCCCGTCAACGGCACGATGCCATGAGCCAGTGCCGCCTCGATGTGGCGGAGCGCTGCTGCCGCACGCTGGGGGCCCGGTGGCAGCCACGTGATGTCCGGCTCGGAGCGGAACCAGGTGCGCTGCCGGCGGGCGTAGGCCCGCGTCCGCTGCGCGTCGACGGCGATCGCTTCCTCCGGGGCCAGGCGCCCTGCGAGCACCTCGAATGCCTCCCGGTAGCCCATGGCGCCGAACGCGCGCAGATCCTCCGGGTAGCGGTCCCTGAGCGAAGCGGCCTCGTCCAGCAGCCCGTGCGCGAACTGCTCCCGGGCGCGCGTCTCGATGTCGACCGCATGCGCTGCGGGATGGGGTGCCGTCCCCAGCCAGGTCACGGGCGCCGGGTAGCCCTGCGGGGCAGGTGGTGGCTGGTCGCCCACGAGCCGGGTGCGCTCGAGGGCACGCACGACGCGCCGAGGGTTGGCGAGGTCGGTCCCTGCAGCCATGGTGGGTGCCCGCACGCGCAGCTCCTCGACCAGCGGGTGGAGGCCGTCCGCGGCGAGGCGTGCCTCGAGGGCGGCACGGATGACGGGGTCGTGTCCGGCGGCGTCCACCGGGATCCCTCGCGCCAGGGCGCGCAGGTACAGGCCGGTGCCGCCTGCGAGGATGGCGATCCGGCCCCGAGCGGCGATCGATGCGAGCGCGTCCAGCGCATGGCGCCGGAAGTCGGCGACCGTGAAGGGCTGGTCGGGGTCCACGAGGTCGAGACCGTGGTGGGGCACCCGGGCGCGCTCGGCGGCGCCCACCTTCGCCGTCCCGATGTCCATGCCCCGGTACACCTGCCGGGAGTCCGCGCTGATGACCTCCGCGTCGAGCCGTTCGGCGAGCTCCAGCGACAGCGCCGTCTTGCCGGACGCTGTCGGTCCGGCGATGACCACGAGCGGCGGCAGGGTGCCGGTCAGGGCGTCCCCATCAGCCGCCCCGACAGCGCGTAGGGCCCTGCGTGCGTGACCTCGACCTCGACCATCCGGCCCACCAGCTCCGGGCCGCCGTCGAGATGCACCAGCTTGTTCTCGCGGTTGCGACCCGCGACCCGTGGCCCGGCGGCCGCGGGCGACTCGTGGTCGTGCGAACGGGGCGGCCGCACCTCGTCCACGAGCACCTGCGTTGACCGGCCGATCCAGGCGCGGTTGCGCTCCAGCCCGATGCCCTCCTGGAGCGACAGCAACCCGTTGAGCCGTCGCCGCTTGACGTCGGCCGGCACGTCGTCATCGAGGCGCGATGCCGGGGTCCCGGGGCGCGGCGAGAAGGCGGCAGCGAAGACCCCATCGAAGCGAACCGTGCGCAGCAGATCGAGGGTGCTCTCGTACTGCGACTCGGTCTCGCCGCAGAACCCGACGATGACGTCGGTCGTGAGCGCGATGCCCGGGATCGCGGCACGCAGCCGCTCCACGAGCTCGAGATACGCGGCCACGGTGTACTGGCGGCCCATCCGGCGGAGCACGCCGTCATCCCCGGCCTGCACCGGCAGGTGAAGGTGCTCGCACACGGACGGGCAGCTCCCCATGGCCTCGATGAGGCGCTCGGAGAGGTCCCAGGGATGCGACGTGACGAACCGGAGCCGAGGGATGCGTGGGTGCCCGTCCGCGTCGCGCAGCCCGTCGATGGCGCGCAACAGGGCCGCCATGTCGGGCCTGCCGTGGAGCGGCAGGTCGCGGCCGAGGTGGCGCCGCGGGTGGACATCCGCGAACCGTGGCTCCGCGGGCAGGTCATGGCCGTAGGAGTTGACGTTCTGGCCCAGGAGGGTGACATCGAGCACGCCGGCGCTCGCCAGCGCATGTGCCTCGGTGATCACGTCGTCGAATGGCCTGCTGCGCTCCGGCCCGCGCGAGAAGGGCACGATGCAGTAGGTGCACGTCTTGTCGCAGCCGTAGATGATCGGCAGCCACGCGTGGCTCCGGCTGCGACGCGCGATGGTGGCCGAGCCGACCGCGGCAGCGCGGGTGCCCGGCAGGCGGTCGGCGGTCGCGGCGAGGTGTCGCCCGACGCGCTGGAGCCCTTCGTCGTCGGGAGCCGCTGGCGCTCTGCCCGCCGATGTCGCCGTGTCGAGACCAAGGCGCGCCACCAGCTCGGGCTCCTGGTCGGGCCGCAGGAACAGGTCCACCGCTGGGTAGCGCCGCTGGAGGTCCACGATGCCATCGGCCCGGACCGAGCAGCCCGTGAGCACGACCCGGAGCCCCGGGTCGGCCGCCTTCATGCGTGCCAGCGCACCCATTCGCCCGATGACCTTCTGCTCGGCCTGCTCGCGGATGGCGCAGCTATTGATGACGATGAGCCCGGCGGAGGCGATGTCGGGCGCCTCGGCACATCCGACGGCAAGGAGCGCACCGGCCATCTCCTCGGAGTCCGAGTGGTTCATCTGGCAGCCCAGCGTCCAGACATGGAAACGCGGCAGGACCTGGTCGTCGGTCAGGAACTCCGAGACCCGCTCGTCGATGACCGGACCCTGACTCACCGCGCGCGCTGGCGTCGCCGCATCGAGCACGGGAAGGGCGCGGCTGGTCATGCCGCGCCCGCCGTCGACCGGGGCGCGCCGAGCGCCATCAGCAGGCCCTCGCCGATCGCGTCGGGGACCATCGTGATGCGCTGGATCGCGCGGTAGTCGTGGTCCTGGCCGTGAAAGTCGGAGCCGCCGGTGGGCAGCAATCCCAGCTGCTCCGCGAGGTGCCGCATGCGCTGCACGGTGACCCAGTCGAAGCCGCGGTAGTGGGCCTCGAGGCCGCCCAGCCCCCAGTCGCGCAGCGTGCGTACGTCGTCCGGGTGGTCCGCAGCCTCCGATGGATGCGCCAGCACGGCGATGCCTCCTGCGGCGACGATGGCATCGATCGCGTCGCGCGGCCCCATCCCCTGGCGGGGCACGAACGCGGGCCTGCCCCACGCGAGCCAGCGCGCGAACGCGTCGCCCACATCGTTCGCGCGCCCGGCGAGCACGAGCGCCTCCGCGACGTGGGGCCGTCCCCGAGCGGCGTCCGTGTCGAGGGTCAGCGAGGCGAACTCGTCGTCCACCGGGACACCCAGCCCCCGAAGGGCCTCCAGGGTGAGGTCGATGCGGGCGCGCCGGCCATCCCGCTGGCGGGCGAGCGCGGCATCGAGTGCCGCGTCGTCCGGGTCGATGCCGAACCCCAGGATGTGGAGCTCGCCCGCGGCCCGGCCCAGCCCCTCGATGGGTCGGCCCTGCTCGAGCCCGCCCACGGTGTTGATCTCGAGGCCAGGGATGAGGCGTGGGCCTGACGTCCCGTCCCCGAGCCCGGCGGCCCGCAGCTCTCGGTATCCCTGGAGGGTGTCGTGGTCGGTGAGCGATGCCACCTGGAGGCCCCACCCGCACATCGCATCCCACAGCGCGAGCGGCTCGAGCGCACCGTCGGAGCGACGGCTGTGGCAGTGCAGGTCCACCCGGTTGCGCGCGAGCGTCGTCATGCGGGCATGCCCACGTGGTCGGTCACACGTCGATGATGCGTCGGATCCGCTCGATCCCGCCAGCGCGACCGGTCGCGGGGTCGATGTCGATGAGCAGCGCGTTGAGGACCACCGGCCCCGTGCCGACCTCGAAGCGTGTCGGCAGGCCGTTGAGGAAGCGCGGGATGACGGTCGCCGGGTCGAATCCGATGACGCTGTCCACGGGCCCGGTCATGCCCAGGTCGCTGACGTACGCCGTGCCGCGCGGCAGGATCCGCTCGTCGGCCGTGGGGACATGCGTATGGGTGCCCACGACCGCGCTCACCCGACCGTCGAGGTGGAGCCCGAAGGCGTTCTTCTCGCTGGTCAGCTCGCAGTGGAAGTCCACGAGGCGCACCGCCGGCAGCTCGTCGGCCGCCTCGTCGAGCAACCGGTCGAGCTCGTGGAACGGGTTCTCGATGGGGATCATCGCCGACCGGCCCTGGGCGCTCACCACCGTGACCTCGGTGCCGTCGTGGGCGTGGAACACGCCCCAGCCACGACCCGGGACACCGGCCGTGCCGTAGTTGATGGGTCGCAGGATCCGCTCGTCGCGGTCCAGCTCGGGGATGATCTCGCGCTTGTCCCAGATGTGGTTGCCGCTCGTGATGACGTCCACGCCCGCGTCGTAGAGCCCGCGCGCCGTGGACAGCGTCAGGCCCATCCCGCCCGCCAGGTTCTCGCCGTTCGCGGTGACCAGGTCGATGCCGCGCGTCTCGCGCAGCTCGGGCAGGGTGCGCTCGAGCGCCACGCGACCGGGCTTGCCGATGACATCGCCGATCATGAGCACCCGGAGCCAGCCCCCCGCGGGTCGCTCGGGCACCGGCGGCAGGAGGTCGGCGGCGAGCGTGCGCTCGGCGCGTGGGCGGGCCTCGCGAGCGGCTACCTCGCGCCCCCTTCGGCGAGCGTGCCAGCCGACACCGAGACGTGCCGCGGCTGCCTCACTTCGCGTACTCGACAGCCCGTGTCTCGCGGATGACCGTCACCTTGATCTGCCCGGGATACGTGAGCGACTCCTCGATCTTCTTGACGATGTCACGCGCGAGGCGCATCGAGGCGAGGTCGTCGATCTCCTCGGGCCGGACCAGGATGCGCACCTCGCGCCCCGCCTGCACCGCGAACGAGCGCTCGACGCCCTGGAAGCTGTCGGCGATGGCCTGGAGGTCCT
>JBEVIK010000194.1:0-12303 GCA_040510715.1 Candidatus Limnocylindrales bacterium | reverse complement strand
GACCGTCGACGTGAGCCGCACCGGCTACACGGGCGACCTGGGCTATGAGCTGTGGGTCGACGCCTCCGAGGCGGGCCGGCTGTGGGACGCCCTGATGGACGCCGGCCGGGCGTATGGCATCCGCGCGACCGGGATGCTGGCTCTGGACGTGGTGCGCATCGAGGCCGGGCTCATCATGCTCGAGGTGGACTACACCTCGTCCGCGCACGCGCTGGTCCCGGAGCAGAGCTACTCCCCGTACGAGCTGGGGCTGGGGCGGCTGGTGGACCTCGACAAGCCGACCCCGTTCGTGGGTCGCTCGGCGCTGCGTCGTGAGCAGGCAGCGGGTGGACCGCCGCGCCGGCTGGTCGGCCTCGACCTGGACTGGATCGACCTCGAGCGGCTGTACGCGGCGCAGGACCTGTCGCCCGCGCTGTCAGCCGCGGCATGGCGCCAGCAGGTCCCGGTCTACGCCGCCGACCGCCAGGTGGGCCGCGCGACGAGCGGCACCTGGAGCCCCGGGCTCAAGCGCAACATCGCGCTCGCCTCGGTCGAAGCGCGATACGAGCCACCCGGCACCCCGCTCGAGATGGAATGGACGGTCGAGGGACGCCGCGGACGGGTGAGCGCCACCGTGACCGAGCTGCCGTTCTTCGACCCGCCCCACAAGCGCGCCTGACGGCAGACGGTCGTGACCACCGCGCCGGAGATCCTCCCATTCCGGATCGGCAGGCGGTCGCGTGCCCTGCTCCTGCTGTTCGGGGTGCGTCCGGGGCACCGGCAGGTGACGCTGGCGGGCGACCGGGTCGAGATCCGGTTCGGGTGGGTCGATGCCACCATCGACGTCGCGGACATCGAGCGCTGGGACATCACGGGTCCCTATCGCTGGTACCGGGCCATCGGTATCCGCCACACCGTGTTCAGCCAGGACATCAGCTTCTGCGGCGATGCCTCGGGCGCCATCCGCCTGTGGCTGCGCGCGCCGCGACGCGTGTCGTTCGTCCGACGGGTGACGGAGGTCTACCTCGGGCTCGAGGATCCGCTGCGGCTGGGGACCTGGCTGGCCGAGCGGGGCATCCCCGGCCACGACCTCCGCGCCGGCTGAATCCGGGGGTCAGCGCACGTCCAGACGCATGACCGGGCGCCCCGGCGGGCGCGCGATGCGAGCCGGGGCGGGACCCGAGGCAGCGGGCGCCGCCGCCCACCGGTCGAAGCGGCCCACCTCCCGGAAGCCGCGACGGAGGTACATCGATGGGACGCCCACGAACGCCGATCCAGCGGTCCGCGCCATCTCGTTGGGATACGCCTCCACGAAGGCGGCACCCTGGGCGCGGGCGTGGTCGATGGCCGCATCGAGCAGTGAGCCCGCGATGCCCCGGCGCCGTTGGCCCGGACGGATCACGAAGCACGTGATCGCCCAGATCGGACCTCGCTCGTCGAGCGTGGGAGGCCCATCGGGCGGCTCGATCCGCTCGAGCATGTGGCGCGGCACGACCGAGACCCAGCCCACCACCTCCCCTGCCGCATAGGCCAGCAGCCCCGGACGAGGGTCGCGATCGACCAGGCCCTGCAGTCGCGCCCGACGCTCGGCCACGCTCGCCGTAGAGAAGTCCTTGTTGCGCATCCGGTACCAGCCGCACCAGCAGCCCGCGGAGTCGCCGCTCACCCGGAACAGGTCGGCGAGGTCCGTCCACCGCTCGGGAGTGGCCGGCACGATCGAGATCCCCTGGTGCGCCATGGGCGGAGGGTATCCCCGCTCCTGGTCGAGGGACGTCAGGTTCCCGCGACCCGCCGGTCTCAGGCGCCGGCCATCGCCGCCGCGCCGTGGACGAACCGCGCATCGACGCCGTACACGCTGCGGACCCGCTCGGGGGTCAGCACCACCCCCGGTGCCCCGTCCGCGACGAGCCGGCCGCCGTCGAGCAGCACGAGGCGCGGGAACGACTCCCGCGCGAGCGCGAGGTCGTGGAGCACGGCGAGGACCGTGAGGCCTTCCTCGTCCGACAGGCGCGCCAGGAGCTCCATCACGGCCACCTGGTGACGCAGGTCGAGGTGGACCGTCGGCTCGTCGAGCACGAGGATGCGGCCGCCCTGCCCCAGCGCCGTCGCGATGAGCACGAGCTGCCTTTCACCCAGCGACAGCGTGCGCACGTCCCGGTCGCGCATGCCCTCGATGCCCACGCGACGCATCGCAGCGTTGACGGCGGCGCGGTCGGCGGCACTCTCCCCCCGCCATGGATGGAGCCACGGCGTCCGACCCAGGGCCACCATCTCCTCCACCGACATCGCGAACGGGAGGCGAGCCTGTCCGGGCACCACGGCCAGGCGCCGGGCGAGGGCCGACCGGTCGATCGACCCCACTTCCTCCGAGCCCAGCAGCGCCTGACCCGTGGTGGGTGCCTGGATCCCCGTGAGGCACCGGATGAGCGTGGACTTGCCCGCCCCGTTGGGTCCGATGAGGCAGACCCGCTCGCCCGCGCGGATGGCCAGATCGACATCCTGCAGCACCCAGCGGTCCCCGAACCGCACACCCAGGCCCCGAGCGGCGAGCGCGACCAGGTCAGAGCTCATACGCACCCCGTGCCCGGCGCAGGAGCACCAGGAACACCGGCACGCCGACGAGCGCCGTCACGATGCCCACGGGCAGCTCGCCGGGGATGCGGGCGATGAGGTCGGCACCGACCATGAACGCCGCCCCGACGAGCGCCGACAGGGGCAGGACCGAGCGCGCCGAAGGACCCGCGACCAGTCGCACCACGTGGGGCACCACGAGGCCGACGAACCCGATGAGCCCCGCCATCGCGACCCCCATGGCGGTCACCAGCGCCGAGAGCGCGAGCAGGATGCGCCGCTCCCGTCGGACGTCGATGCCGAGGTGTGCCGCGGCGTCGTCCCCCAGCAGCATCGCGTCCAGCGAGCGCGCTCGGCTCACGATGAGCAGGGTGCCCGCCACGATGACCGGCAGCGCGATGGCGACCTGGCTCCAGGTCACGTCCGCGAAGCTGCCCAACAGGAACGCGACGATGCGCCGGAGGTCGTCGCCCGAGAGGTACATCGCGAGCGCCAGGCCGGCCGCGAGCACCGAGCCCACGGCGTAGCCGACCAGGAGCACCGACGCCCGCGAGTCCGTCCCGGCACCCGCGAGCCGGACGACGAGGGCGACCGCCGCGAGCGCCCCCAGGAACGCCAGCACCCCGGTGATGCCGAAGCCCAGCAGCAGGGCCTGGACCGGCAGCAGGATCCCCACGGCGGCGCCCAGCGCGGCGCCGCTGGCCGTGCCCAGGACGTAGGGGTCGGCGAGCGGGTTGCGGAGGAGGCCCTGGAGCACGGCGCCGCTGATGCCCAGCCCCGCCCCGACCACCATCGCCCCGAGGACGCGCGGCAGGCGCAGCTCCATGACGATGGTCTCGGTCGAGGCCGCCCATGTGCCCGCCGGCAGGCCGAGCAGGCGGTGCCCCAGGACGCCGATGGTGTCGAACAGGGGCAGGGAGACCGTGCCCAGCAGCAGGCCGGCGACGAGCAGCAGGCACAGGCCGATGACCACGACCGACACGAACGGCCGGATGGGGCGGCGTGGCCGGCGCGTGGCCGGCGCGGCGGCGACGTGCTGGGCGGTCATGGGGGTCTCGGCGGGCCCTGGGTCAGGGTGCGCCCGGTGAGGTCGTGCCGCACATCTCGGGGTCGGGCGGGAAGCCGGCGAGCTGCTCCGCTAGCTCCGGATGGATCCCCCGCGCGACCGACGCGAGCCCCTCGGCGAGCCGTGGGCCGGGCCGGGTCACCACGATGTCGTGCACTGGGCGGATGTCGCCCTTCTCGACCGCGGTCATGTCGCCCCAGCCCTCGCGCGCAGCGACGATGTCGGGGCACACGCCGTACGCGGCATCGCCGAGCAGGATGACCTCCGGGTCGGCCTCGACGAGCAGCTCCAGGGGCATGACCCAGTCGCCTGGGTCGCCCGTGGTGATGGCCTCGCCGCCGGCGCGCCCGATCATGTCCGCGGCGAACGACCCGGGCGCGACGCCGTACAGCTCGGGGACATCGCCGGTCTCGTAGAACGTGCGCGGGACGCTGCCCGTCGCGGCGGCGAGCCCGGCGATGCGCTCGAGGTCGGCCTGCATCGTCGTCGTGAGGGCCTCGGCGTTCGCTGCCGCATCGCCACCCAGGGCGCCCCCGACGAGCCGGATGTCGGTGAGCACGTCGTCCACGCTCGTGGAATAGACGACGACGACCGGATAGCCGAGCCCGCGCATCCACGTGATGTCGGCGTCGGGGGTGAGCCCCATGCCGGACGCGAGCACCAGGTCGGGCTCGAGCGCGACCACCTGCTCCCTGACCACGCCCTCGAAGGTCGCGACGTCGGGGAGCGCGGCTGCCTCGCCGGGGAAGTCGTCGAAGTCCGTGCCACCCACGAGGCGGTCACCCGCCCCGAGCGCGAACGCGATCTCGGTGTTGGCCGGCGACAGGCTGATGACCCGCTCCGGGACCGCGGGGATGGTGACGACGGTGCCGGTGTCGTCGGTGACGATCATGCCTGACGTCGACGGCGACTGTGCCACGGCGCCCGAGGCGCCGGCCAGGAGCGTCACGGCAGCGAGCCCTCCCGCCAGGGCCCGGGCATGACGAGGCCCCTTGCGGGACGTCCCGGAAGGGGCCTGGAAGACGGTCTGCTGGTGCATCGGTGCCATCCCTCTCGCTCGAAGGTACGTGCACGACCCGAGCGTTCGGCGACCGGACTTCCAGCCTTGCGGCTGGTCACCGTAGCGGCACTGTGCCGGAATACCACCCGCATCGCGAAACGCCAGGTCCGTGGGTTGGGTTGTGCCTCGGAGCATAGCAGCAGGGACCAGCCGCGGATAAGCCGCTGATAAGGGCCGACGTGGATACTGCCGGCCTCCGCCTCCCTCCGCCGGGACATCGCCCGCCGGAGGAGGTCTCGCATCATGCGGGAGGTTCGATATGGGCGACGAACGGCGCTGCTGGTCGCCGCGGCGATGCTGAGCGTCGCCATCCCCGCCCCCACGATGGGTGCCGACCCGCTGCCGGAGGGCCTGCTCAGATGCCCCACGACGGAGCGCGCCGCGGGGACCGCGCGGGTGTCGCGGTCGTTCGACTGGTCCGGCAGCGTGGACGCGGGCGGCACGCTGCGCGGGCATACGCTGCGCTTCGGTGGCGGCCGGACGTGGCGCACGGGGCCGCGTGGGTTCGCGGACGGTCCGTTCCGGCACCGCCTCGTGACGGGCGAGCGGGACGCCGATGGCACGACCGTCCGGGTCGTGGACCTCGACCGCGAGTGTGTCACGCGAGAGGTCCGCTTCGATGACCTGGTCTACGGCAGCGTGACCGCGCCGGACGGCGCGCTGTATGTCTCGACGGTCGCCGGCGACGACCGACGAGAGCTCGGCGTGTGGCGGGTGCCATCCGACGGCGGGCGACCGCGGCTCGCCATCCGGCCACCCACCGATGACATCGCGACGGCGGTGCCGCGCACCCTCGAGCTCGCGCTCGTCGGCGATGGGGTGGGCGTGCGGGCGACGTGGTGCGCCGCCGACGGCTGCGTCACGGGCGAGACCCCCGCGGACCAGGGCGCGCTGCTGGTGGGGCCGGACCAGGGCGCGGCGGCCATCGCGGACCTGCCGATGCATGACCCCACGCCGGTGCCCATCTACGAGCGCTGGGGGTCGTGGCAGGTGCTCCATTTCCGGTTCCACGCCACGGATGCCTCGCCCTCGTGGATGCGCGACGCCATCCTCGCCGCGGCCGAGGACGCGACCGACACGTCGCGCGCGCTATCGCCGATCTTCATCCCGACCGATGGCAGCTCCAACGGGACCATCCGCTACACCACCGCGTTCCCGAGCGGCTGCAGCACGTCCATCGCGTGCGCCAGCCACGATGGGGACAGCTGGACGCTTCGGATGCGTCCCCATGGATACGACTTCCGGTGGGGGAGCCTGCGGTGGTGTGAGCGGGCGAGCTACGACGGATGCTTCGGCGCCGAGCACGTCGCGCTCCACGAGTTCGGTCACGCCGTCGGGCTCGGCCATCCGGAGTCGCAGGGCTACCACCTCCCGCCGCACTCGACCGTGATGCACCAGGTGACACCCGCCAGGCCGGATGCGGCATGGGACCGGCATGCCTTCGGCTCATGCGACGTGGCCAGCCTCCAGGAGCAGTACGGGCTGCCCACGATGTCCACGTCGATCGCGAGCTGCAACGATGTCCAGACGGTCATCACGCTCGACGTATCGGACACCACCGCGGTCGTGGGCCAGCGGGTCACCTTCAGGGCGACCCTGCGCATCAAGGCCAGCTCCGCCTACGGGGAGCTGAGCGGCATCCGGCTCAACGGCCGCGAGGTGCAGCTACGGCGACGGCCCACTGGTTCGAGTGGCTCATGGACCATCAGCACCATGCGCCCGACCGAGAGCCCTGGCGTCTACAGCCTGACGCTCACGCCAGGGAGGTCCTATGAGATCAAGGCTGTGTTCCCGACACCCACCGAAGGGCTCCGAGGGTCCTCGACCGACGTGGTCGTGGTCCGGGTGACCGGGAGCACGGCGACCGGCTGCACGGCGACGTGCCCCAACGAGGAGGTCGATGACGGGGTATGAGGACACACATCGAGGGACAAGACCGATCCGAGCACGGGTCTCTGCGGTCCATCACGCTCGGGGCGGTGCTCACGCTGGCGCTCGGAGCCCTCTCGACCGCACCCGCGGTCGCCGCGGACCCGAGTCCCCCACCCGAGACGCCCACGCTGTATGCGGATGGCCCCTTCGGCCGGGTCCAGGGACACGCGACCGACGTGGATGCACCCCGGCCCGACCTTTTGGACCTGCCGGTGTTCGACGCCTGGGCACGCGGCGCCACCGTCGCCTTCCGTCCGACCGAGGGCACGCTCGCGCCGTGGCACCTGTGGGTCTTCCCGGAGCCGGATGTCGACATGCCGGCCACGTACCAGCTGACGGATGTCGATGGTGACGCGAGCGTCTCGCTCCAGGAGCCTGGCCTGTACCTCCTCCGCGTGGATGGGACGATCCGCCCGGATGGTGATGCGCTGGAGGGCACCTGGTGGTGGCGCGTCGCGGTGCCGTACCGTGACTTCCCTCCCGACGAGCACGGCCCTCCGCCACCGGCGATCAGCCTCGCGTCCGGGGATCGTGTCGCGGCGCTGGAGCAAGGCAGCGGCTGCTTCCTGGGCACGTGTGGCGACATCGGCGGTATCAGCCCGCCGGACCTCCTGCCCACCGTCACCACCATCGAGCACGCACCCCTGTCGGTCACGCTGGAGGATGGTTCCGGGTTCTTGGATTGGTCGGTGGTCGTCAGCCCGGTCGGCCAGGACGACGCGGCCGAGATCGTCCTGGGTCGCGCGCACGACACCCGGACGACCACGGCCTGGGTCGAGGCGCCCGCCAGGGGCGACTGGCTGGTCGCCACCACGGTCACCTACGACCGCGATCGTGGCGAGATGGCCGGCTACGGGCGCCTCATCGTGGAGGAGGACCCGGGTCCGTGACACGGGCGGACACACGACGAGAGCCGGCCATGTCGGCCGGCTCTCGTCCCGCTCGCCTGGCCCGGGGTACTGCTGGGACCCCGGCTCGGATCAGGCGGTGAGCGGCTCCCCCACGGGCCCGGGGGGCGATGTGACGAGGGTCGCCGCCTGGTCATCGGGCAGCATCCGGCCCAGCACCTTCTGGAGTGCCAGGACATGGGCACAGTCGCCGAACGTCTCGAACGCATGGCATGCGCACTGCCAGCCATCGGGATCGAGGCGGACGCGGTGGGTGTCGTTGTCACCGCGCACGGTCACGCTGATGCGCTCGACCTGGAAGCGGTCCAGCTCCCGAGCGTAGCGATTCGCCTTCTCGATCTTTCCGATGACGCTGGAGTGCATCGCGTCGGACCTCCTGACGGGCCCGACCCGGGCAGGTAGGGCCCCTATCGGGCGCCGGGCGGTGACCACCGGAGCCGCCGCGACCGGGCGCCGATCGATGGCGTCAACATACACCCGGGCGGCGGCAGGGACCAGCCCGGGATCGCACATCCGGTCGGCAGGTGGCGCGTCCCGGCACCCGGATCCGCACCCTGGGCTGCCGTCGGTCAGTCGTCGGCCTCGTCTGTAGCCTCGTGCGGCTGGTCGGCGAGCGCCATCGCGGCCTTGAGCATCGAAATGGACTCGACGGGCGTCGGATCGAGGCCATAGAGCGCCGCGAGATACGTGCTCGCGAAGTCGCCCCGAACGATGGCATCGAGCGCCTGGCCGAAGCGGCCCTCCCCGGCCACGGCGACGACCTCGCTGGAGATCCCCGAGGCCTCCAGCAGCTCCCGCGACAGGCGTGCCCGGAGCCGGTTGCGCTCGTGGTCGCCATCGCTCTCGAGGAACACCACGATGAGATGGTCCTTGAGCGTGTCGGGCTGGGGGTAGCCCACCACGGCGTTGTGGGTCGCCTCGGGCAGCTCCTCCCACGTCGCGGTGGTCTTGCCGTTCTCGTTGAGCTGCGTCTTCCAGCGCCGCGCGACGGCACCCAGGAAGCCGGATGCCTCGATGACGGGCAGCCGGTCCACGATGGTCCACGCGAGCCGCTTGGCCTCGTTGTCCGAGGTCGGGACCTCGGGCAGGGACGCCGCGACGCGCACGTCAGCCGATGCGGCGGCGGACTCGACCTCCGCATCCGACAGCTCCAGCAGCCCGGCGCGCTCCAGCAGCCCCGCGAGGAGCGTGATGGCGTAGCCCACCGATGCGCGCGGCTGGCCGCCACCCGGGAACGCCAGGTGCGGCAGCCCTGCCCGGCGCGCCACCTCGAGCAGCGTGCCACCGGTGCTCAGGATGGCCGCCGGTGCCTTGCGCGAGGCGGCCTGCCCGAAGGCGCTGATCGTCTCCTCGGTGGTGCCGCTGTAGGAGCTCGCCACGACGAGCGTCGATGGACCGACCCACGCCGGCAGGTCATACCCGCGCACGACCTCGACCGGCACCCGGAGGCGGTCGGCCCAGATCCCCCGGACCAGGTCGCCCCCGATGGCCGAGCCGCCCATGCCCAGCACCGCGACCGCGCTGACGGCCCGGTGCGTGTCGGGCACCGACAGCGAGCGGCTGATGGACCAGGCGTCGCGCACCTGCGCGGGCAGGCCGGCGGCCGCGCCCAGCATGTCCCCCCGGTCGAGCCGACGCAGCGCCTCGAGGTCGTCGAGGATGCCCCCGGGGATGTGGCCCGCGGCGCTCACGCCGCGGTCACGAACCTGCCGCCCTCGGTCAGCAGCTGGTCGCGAAGCTCGGGGGTGGTCGCCTCGGCGTACACCCGGACGAGGGGCTCGGTGCCGCTGAAGCGCACCAGCAGCCACGACCCGTCCTCGACCCAGAACTTGAAGCCGTCGTTGGTGGACAGGGCGTCGGTCCGCACGACCTTCTGCCCCGCGAGGCTCACCGGCGCCTGCCGCTTGAGCTCGACCATCAGCCGGTCCTTGAGCGCGGGATAGGTGGCGCGATCGGCGTGGACATCGTCGCGCAGGTAGAACGAGGGACCCGCGATGTCGTGGAGATGCTGCACCGCCGCGGATACCGGCCAGCGGCCGGCCTCGCGCTCGCGCACGAACAGGTCGAGCAGCAACAGGTCGGCGTAGATGCCGTCGCGCTCGGGGAGGTGCATCCCGAAGCCGTAGCCACCGGACTCCTCACCGCCCATCATGGCGCCGGTCTCGATCATCTTGGGGCCGACGTACTTGAAGCCCACGGGGGTCTCGGCCACCTGCACGCCGTAGCGCTCCCCGAGTCGCTGGACCATCGATGTCTCGTTGATGGTGGACACCACCGGCTGCTTCATGCCCCGGTGCTCGACCAGGTAGTACATGAGCAGGCCCATCACCTGGAGCTGGTGGATGAACGTGCCCCGCTCATCGGCCGCACCCGCGCGATCGGCGTCGCCGTCGAGCAGCAGCCCGAGGTCGTAGCCACCCTTCGCGAGGACGCCGAGGGCCTCGTCGATGTTGGGCCGGATGGGCTCCGGGTTGACGCCCCCGAACCACGGGTTGCGCTCGGTGTGGATCTCGGTCACCCGGATGCGGCCCCCCGCCAGCAGCCGGCTGATCCAGCCCGAGCCACTTCCCCACAGCGGCTCCACGAGGACCGACATGTCGGCCGCCTTGAGGCGCTCGAGGTCGAGGCTCCGCTGGACGTAGTCGACGTAGCCAGGGTACGGGTCGAAGCGCTGGACCTGGCCGGCCGCCTCGGCGTCCGCCAGCGGGCGCGTGGGCGGGGTCGTGCCGGCGTTGTCGCGGATGACCCGCTCGACGACCGCGAGGATGTCCGGGCTGGCCGCGGAGCCCGTAGGCGACTTGATCTTGAAGCCGTTGTCCGTCCACGGGTTGTGCGACGCGGTGATCATCACGCCGCATGCGAACCCGTGCTCCACCACCTCGTACGAGGTCATCTGTGTGGGGATCGCCTGGGCGCCGAGCGAGACCGGCACGTCGTGGGCGAGCAGCACCTCCGCCGCGGCCTGGGCGAAGTACTCGCTCGAGAACCGCCGGTCGTAGCCGATCACGACGCCCTTGCTCGCGGTGCCGGCACCACGCACCCACTCCGCGACGCCCTGGGCGCAGCGACGCACGTTCTCGTAGGTGTAGTCCTCACCGATGCGGGCCCGCCACCCGTCGGTGCCGAAGACGATGGGCGGCAGCGGGGCCTCCGTCTGGGTCACCACGGGATGGTAGCCGAGCCATGGGCGGCACGGCATCCCGGTATGCTCCCCCGCGATGACCGACCAGCCGGCCGCGGAGCGCGGGCCCATCCTCATCATCGGCTCGGCGCGCTCGGGGACGACGATGCTGCGGCTCATCCTCGATTCACACCCGCGCATCTCGTGCGGCGAGGAGACGCACCTGCTCCAGACGATGGAGCCGGCGCTGGGCAAGCACTGGCGGCTGCTCGACCGCTACGGCTTCCCGCGCGAGTACTGGACGTCGCGCCTGGCGGACTTCTACGGCGGCGCCATGTCGGACTACGCGGCACGACGCGGCAAGGCCCGCTGGGCCGACAAGGATCCCTCGAACACCCTGCTCCTGCCGTTCGCCGGGGAGCTGTTCCCGGACGCCCAGTACATCCACCTCATCCGCGACGGCCACGATGTGGTCGCGTCCCACAAGGATCGCTGGGGGTACCGCTCGGGGGTGCGTGCCGCTCGCGGGGCGTGGCGCAAGTACGTCGAGACGGCCCGGGCGTTCGGGGCGGGCCAGCCGGAGGGTCGCTACCACGAGCTGCGCTACGAGGCACTCGTGGCCGAGCCCGAGACCCAGCTCCGGGCGCTGTTCGCGTTCCTGGGCGAGGACTGGGACCCCGCGGTTCTGGAGTTCGACAAGGCCGAGCACGACGGCACCGAGCGCTACTCGCGGTTCACGGCGCAGCGCCGGAGCGAGGGTGGCGACGGCTCCACGATCTACCGGTCACGGGTGGGGGCTGGCAAGGACAGCCTCGACCCGGTGCTCCGGACGATGCTCCACCGCAGCTCGGGCTCGCTGCTCCGGGAGCTGGGCTACCTCGACTGAGCGGGGACCTCAGAGCAGCTCGGTGCGGCCCTCGGCGAGGAGACGCTCGACCACCTGCTTGACATCCTGCGCGGCGTCCGCGGCGCACACCAGGACCGCGTCCGGGGTGTCGACCACGACCGTGTCGCGCATGCCCACGACCACGACCAGTCGATCGCCGTCGGCACGCACCAGCGACCGCTCACCGCCGACGGTGATGACCTCGCCTGGACCGTCGGTCCGCACCGTGTCCGGGTCGGCGCTCGTGTCGAGCAGCGCGTTCCAGCTGCCGAGGTCGCTCCAGCCGATCGACGCGGGCACGACCGCGACCCGGCCCTCGGCTGACGCCGGTTCGAGCAGGGCGTAGTCGATGGACGTGGAGCGGATCGACGGGTATGCGGCGGCGATGGCGCCCGGGCCACCCGCGACCGCGGTCACGACCGCCTCCCAGATGTCGGGTGCGTGGCGCGCCAGCCCGTCGCGCACGACGTCCCGCCGCCACACGAAGATCCCACCGTTCCACGACGCCCGCCCGGACGCGATGAGCTCCCCTGCCCGTTCCGGGGTGGGCTTCTCCACGAAGCGCTCCACCCGGTAGGTATCGAGCCCGCCGACCGCCTGCGCACCCCCGGTCGCGAGGACGTAGCCGTAACCGGTCTCGGGACGGGTCGCGCTGATCCCCAGCGTCACCAGGTCGCCGCTCGCGGCGCGCTCGGCTGCCGCGGCGAGTGCCGACCGGAAACCGGCCTCGTCGGTGATCCGCTGGTCAGCGGGCAGGACGATCATCACCTCGTCGTCGGG
>JBEVIK010000193.1:0-5285 GCA_040510715.1 Candidatus Limnocylindrales bacterium | reverse complement strand
TCGCCGGCTTCCTGCGCCGTCGCGAACGTCCCGAAGGGCGTGAAGAACGACGCCCAGGGGTATGCGAAGTCGCCGGCACCGGTCGGCCGGACGTACTCCAGCTCGAAGCCGATCTTGAACTGGTCGAGGTAGGGCGCGATGTCGTGCCCCAGCTGCGTGTCGAGCGTGGCGGTCGGCTGGGTCGGGATGACGCCCACGGCCGTCACGAACTCCTGGTAGTTGGCGGGATCCGAGAACTCCGCGAGGTAGGCCAGCGCGGCGTCCTTGTTGGCAGTGTTGGCGTTGACCGCCCAGCCCTGGTCGTACTTGCCGAAGACCTGGCCGTTCTGGGCCACGTCGTTCGACGCGGGGAACGGGATCCACTGCCACTCGAAGGCGGGCTGTGCCGCTTCGATGGCCGGGGCGAGCCACGTGAACCCGGAGAGCATCGCGACGTCACCCGCCGCGAAGCGACCGGGCGCACCGTCGGCGGTGATGCCCGTAGCACCCGGCTCGATCATCTGCTGCGCGAGGATGCGCAGCTGCTCCCACATCGCGAGGTTCGCCTCGTCGTTCCACTTGATGCTGCCGTCCCACAGGCCCTGGACATACGCGGCGGCGTCCGGGAACGCATTGCCCACGATGCCGTAGCCGGTCACGAAGATGGGCCAGCCGTCCTGCCCGCCCGCGGTGATGCAGGGCACATCCGCTGCCGTGAAGGCCTGGCATGCCGCGACCAGCTCGTCCCAGGTGGTCGGCACGGCCACGTTGTGCGCCGCGAACAGGTCCTTGTTGATGTAGGCACCGCTGAAGCCGACGCGGCCGAGGTTGACCGCGTAGACCTTGTCGTTGTAGGTGCCCGCGGCCGCGGTGGCGGCGGGGTCGTAGTTGGCCACGAACGGCTGGTCGGTGATGTCCAGCAGCTGGCCCGCGTCCACGAGCGTCTGCCAGATGGGTGGCGTGGCGCCCGTCATGTAGGGCTTGACGGCATTGCTGAACGCGAAGATGTCGACGACATCCACGTCGTTCGCGGCGAGCCGGGTCTGGGTCGACGTCGCGAGGTCGTTGGGGGCGACCACCGTCATCTCCACCTCGACCCCCGGATGGGCCGCCTTGAACTTCTCGTTGAACTGCTCCATGTACGTCGTGAACGGCGGGTTCTGGTGGACCAGCACCCGCAGCGTGGTGGGTGCCAGGGCGGGCGTGCTCGCATCCTGGGCCAGCACCACCGCGGGGGCGACCACCAGCGCCGACAGCGCGGCGGCGGCGATCAGCGATCGGCGCATCAGTACTCCTCCTCGTGGATGGTCGGGATGGGGTGTCTCTCGAGTGGGCGGTCGGACCGGGCCGTGGCCCGACGTCACGGATCGTGGGATCGTCGTCAGGCGTTGGTCGATGGCTTCCCTCCACAAGACCCACGGACGATCAGCTGCGTGTCCAGGACCACCTTGCGGATCACCTGGTCACGCGCCTCGATATGTCCGTTGAGCAGCTCCACGAGCTCCCGCCCCATGACCTCCGGCGACTGCCGGACGCTCGTGAGCGGGGGGTCGGTCATGAGCGCGATGGGCGAGTCGTCGAAGCCGACCACCGCCACGTCCCGCGGCACACGCCGACCCGCCGAGCGGAGCACCTCCAGCGCTCCCGAGGCCATGAGGTCCGATGCCACGAACACCGCGTCGAGGTCGGGGCGCCGGGCCAGCAGCTCGCTCATGGCGCTCATGCCGCTCTCGCGGGTGAACTGCCCGTACGCCACGAGGCGCTCGTCGGCCGGCAGCCCCGCCGTCCGGAGGGCTTCGCGGTACCCGGCCAGCCGATCGACCCCCGCGATCATGTCCTGCGGTCCCGCGAGGGTGGTCACGACCTTGCGTCCCAGCCGGATGAGGTGCGACGTCGCGGCGTGCGCGCCACCGACGTTGTCCGTGTCCACGTAGCTGACACGCGTGCCGCGGGGCGGCAGTCCACCCACGACGACCTGGATGCCCCGTTGCCGCAGCTCGCCGGGGAGCGGGTCGTCACCGTGGAGCGAGTACATGATGATGCCGTCCACGTGCCCCGCCATGAGGTAGGGCGCGAGCCAGCGCTCCTGCTCCTGGTCCTCCGCGATGAGCAGCACGAGCCGCTGCCGTCGCGCGTTGAGCGCGCCGCTGATGCCCCGCAGGACCTGGGCGAAGAACGGATCGCCGAAGATGCGCGAGGCGGGCTCCGGGATGACCACGCCCACCGAGTCGGAGCGACGGGTGACGAGGGTCCGGGCCGCCATGTTGGGCACGTACCCGAGCCGCCTGATCTCTCGCTCGACCTTGCGCCGGACCTCCGGGTCCACCCTCGGGTTGCCGTTCACGACCCGGGACACGGTGGACTGCGAGACGCCGGCGGCACTCGCCACCTCGCCCATCGTCGCTGCCCGTCCGTACCCGACCCGCTGTCCCATCGACCGGCCGCCACCTCGTCGATCGTGAATGCGCATTCACGTTCAGAAGGACACGATATGACCCCGTGTCAAGAATGCGCGTTCACGAGCCGGACGGCCTCTGCCCGGATCGTTCCAGCGTTCGAGCGGGCGCTCACGACGCGTGTCTGGACGGTAGTGCGGTGTCCGCTCACCGGACGCTATGGCGTCGGAGTTGCGATGAGATCTCGCCCCGATGTCGCTCCGGCTTCGGGTCGACCGCCCAGCGGGAGCCGCGCCAAGGTGTCGGCGCCGGATGCGCCCAGGACCCGCGGATCGGGTCGCTGGTGCGCCCTCAGCCGCAGACGACGGTCATCCGGTCGGGCACCAGGCCCGCGGGACCTGTCACGGCCGGCACCGTCCGCGTGACCGTGATCGTCGCTCCCGGCGCGAGGCGCTCGGTCCGGAACGCGAGGTCATCCGGACGGGGCGTTCCGTCCCGGGTGATGCGGCACGTGGCGATGCCCTCTCGGTCACCCGTGTTGGTCACGTTCACGGCCACCTGGACGGCGCCGTCGGCGAGCACGATGTGGCCGGCGAGGCTGGTCCCGAAGGGACCGCTCTGGTCGACCGCGAACCGGAGCAGGAACAGGAACAGCGCGATCCCCAGGACCACGCCCGCGAGGATCGTCGCGTGCAGCTGGGTCGCACTGGGTGCCCTGACGTGCCCCGGGTTGTCGGCATCGCACAGCGAGACGCCGGGAGGCGTCTCCTTGCCACAGCGGTAGCAGGTGCTGGTGGGTCGACCGACGGCCGACGGCGCGAGGAACCCGTGCTCGGCAGACAGGCCAGGATCGACGGGCGCGCTGGGTCCGGACATCAGGTCAAGCCTACCCCCACGCGCGTTCGCCGGCCCCGAGCACCGCCTCCACCTGGTCCGCCTTGACCCAATGGAGCACCAGCTCGTCGGCGCCACGCTCGCGCCACCGCTCGGCCCATCGGACCGGATCGGTCATCGCGGGCGAGGTGCGTGCCGCGTCGCCCGGCGCCAGCTCGCAGCCCACGATGACCGCGACCTCCGAGCGCGACCTGTCGGCCGCCGCGAGCGCGGCGTCGAACACCGGCCGCAGGACGTCGTACTGGGACTCCATGCAGGTCCAGGCGTCCGCGACGCGTGCCGCGAGGCGCGCCCCCGCGGGTCGCTCGCCCCCGACGATGATGCGCGGCACGGGCACGGGCGCCGGCGATGCGTAGGCCTCCTCGAGCCGGTACCAGGCGCCCTCGTAGCTCACCGGGCCACCCGTGAACAGCGCCCGGATGACCTCGATCGCCTCGGCCAGCCGTGCCGCCCGCTCGGGGGGTGCCGGGAAGTCGATGCCGTACGCGATGTGCTCCGCCGGGTGACCGCCGATGCCGATGCCCAGCTCCACCCGCCCGGGTGCCAGGTCCGCGACCGTGGCGACCATGCGCGCGAGCACGGCCGGGTGGCGGTTCATGACGTTGGTCACGAAGCTGCCGACACGGATGCGACCGGTCACGGCCGCTGTCGCTGCGAGCGTGGTCCAGCACTCGAGCATCGGGTCGGCGAGGTGGCCCCGGCTCACGAAGTGGTCCCACGCCCAGACGCCGGTATAGCCCGCCGCCTCGAGCCGGCGCGCGGTGTCCAGCCACCAGCGGCTGTCGACGCCGATGGTGGTCAGGTTGACACCGACCGGGATGGCCGGTCCGGAGCCCATGACCGCAGCCCGCGCCGCCGGCCGTCAGCCGGCCGTGCCCGCCCGGAGTGCGACGCGGATCATCGTATCGGTGGCCCGCTCGAGGTCCTCGAGGGACATGTAGGTCCCCTCCGAGGTCTCCTCCTCCGAGAGCGTGTCCGAGACCGTGAGCGCGCACGCCGCGCGCACGTCCGATCCCGCGCCCTGCGCCCGGCCCGCGAGGTAGAACAGCGCGGCCGCCTCCATCTCGAACCCGAGCACGCCCCGGGAGCGCCACTTGGTGACGTAGTCCTCGTCGGGGTTGTAGAACACGTCCACGGTGGCGACGGGGCCGACGAACGCGGTCACCCCCTCGGCCGCGGCTGCGTCCACGAGGCCCCGGGTGAGCCCGAAGTCGGCCACCGGCGCGAATGGGTCACCATGGAGGTACGTCCGCGTCGAGCCGTCCACGGGTGCGGCGCCGGTGGCCACCACGAGGTCACCGGTGTGGATGCCGCGCCCGATGCCTCCGCACGTGCCGACCCGGATGAGCCGGGTGGCGCCGAGGCGCAGCAGCTCCTCCACCACGATGCTGAACGAGGGCGTGCCCATGCCCGTGGTCTGGACGCTGACCGGCCTGCCCTGCCAGGTCCCGGTGTACCCGAACAGGCCCCGGTGCTCGTTGACCCTGCGCGCCGCCTCGAGGCCGCCGTCGAACATGCTCGCGATGCGCGTGGCGCGATTGGGGTCACCCGGCAGCAGCACCAGCGGGGCGTAGTCACCGGGCTCGGCGCGCAGGTGGATCTGGGGCATGACGGTCTCCTGGGATCGGATGGGGCGACGCGGAGTGTACCCGCGGGTGGCCTGCCGCGATGCCGGCGCGATGGGCGTGGCGAGGGCCGCGGTTGCCCGCGTCACCCCGGGTCCGCTAGGGTCGCCCGATGAGCGCTCCCCAGCAGGCGCCCCCGGTGGGCACCACGACCGGCGCGAGCGTCGAGTTCCGGCATGTGACCAAGCGCTACGACCCGGGGGTCAAGGGGCCGGGCGCGGTGAACGACCTCTCGATGACCATCCCAGCGGGCACCGAGTGCGTGCTGGTGGGTCCCTCGGGCTGCGGCAAGACGACCAGCCTCAAGATGGTCAACCGGCTCATCGAGCCGACCTCCGGCTCGATCCTGCTCGACGGCCGGGACATCGCGCTGGAGGACCCGATCGAGCTC
>JBEVIK010000192.1:0-5181 GCA_040510715.1 Candidatus Limnocylindrales bacterium | reverse complement strand
TGGACGGTCCGACCTTGATGGTGAGCGCACCCCCTGAAGCCACCGTGTAGGTGCCAACGACGGTATTGCAGTCGGCGCGTGCGCTGAACGTGCCATCGGCAGCGAAACGAACGGTATACCTGTCCTGGTCGGCAGGTGGGACGGTGCCCTGGAATGCCGGCTGCTTCTCCGTGATCGAGGTCAGCCGCCAGGTGATGCCCACGAGGTCCGCGCCCGGCTTGGCGGTGGGCTTCGCGGTGGGCTTCGCGGTGGGCTTGGCGGTGGGCTTCGCGGTGGGCTTGGCGGTGGGCTTCGCGGTGGGCTTGGCGGTAGCCGTGACCGTCGGGGCCCTCGTCTCGGCGAGTTCGTCCGATGAGCCGGACGACCGGCAGCCGGCCATGGTCCAACCGGCGGCGAACAACGCGATCACGACGAGGCTGACCCTTCGCACGATCCCCTCCCTCGGGCCACCGGCCCCGACCATCGGCACGCACCTGGCGCGGCGATGCTAAGTCGTCCTCAGGAGGTCGGGCAAGTCGTGGGCCCGCGACGCGGACGCCGGCCTGTGCTACGACGCGGCGGTGGAGCCGATGCCGATGAGCACGACGCCAGCGATGGCGAGGGCGACCCCCGCGAGCGCGGTCCGCGTGAGCCGCTCACCCAGGAACGTCCGGGCGAGAAGGGCGGTGACGACCGGGTACAGCGACGACAGCACGACCGCGACCGCGAGCGTCGTCTGGCCTAGCGCCAGCACGTAGAACAGGTTGCCGCCCAGATCCCCCACCGCCGAGACCGTGAGCACCGGAGCTGCGCCGGCCGCTCCCCGGAACGATGGCAGCCGATGGGTCGCGGCGAGCGCCACGATGAACGCCGTGATCACCACGAACCCGGCGCCGCGTGCCATGAGCAGGGTCCACCAGGTGCCCGCCCCTTCTGCGTACGCCCGGTCCACGCCCAGGAAGTACGCCGCGAAGCCGACCCCTGCGACGGCCGCCAGGCCCCATTCGAGGAGGCGCTCCCGCGTCGCCGGGTGTCGCCCAGAGGTGGAGGCATCACCGGCGGCTGGCATCGCCACCGCGACCACGGCGACCAGCGCGAGCAGCATGCCCAGCATCGCCGCGGGATGGATGGTGTTCCCGCGCGCGACGCTCACGAGCACTGGCACGGCAGCGGCGATGACACCCGACAGGGGCGCGATGAGCCCCATCGTGCCCCGCGACAAGGCGAGATAGAGCGCGGTCACGCCCAGCAGCCCGCCCAGCCCCGCGGCAGCCGCCCAGGCAAGGGAACCCGCGGTCGTCGCGGCCTCGCCGCTGAGGAGCACGAACACCAGCGCGAGGAGCGTCCCGATGGCCTGGACCGCGAACACGCTCAGGAGCACCGGCACCCGGCGTGTGGCAAGTCCTCCGCAGAAGTCCCCGGTGCCCCAGGCCGCGGCGCTCAGGAGCGCCAGGCCCGCGCCGAGCAGGGTCAGTCGGCCACCGCCCAGGGCGCCCGGTCGGTCAGGTCCATGGCCGGCCAGCCGTCATGGGCGCGCGCAGTGGCGGCGCCGTTGGTGCTCGCGTGCACGGGATCGGGCGAGAGCACCTTGGGCAGGCGATCCGCGCTCGGGCCATCCGTGTCCCGGGCCACCGGCGCCGGCAGCTCGATGACGGTGTCGGCCACCGTGTCGTACCGGTCGGAGGTAGTCAGGAAGAGCACCTGGTGGTCCGGCGCGAGGTCCTTCAGGACATCGGCTGAACGCCGGGCCCGGTCCGTGTCGAACATGACGAACGGATCATCGAAGATGAGCGGCGGGCGACGATCCTGGGTGACCTGCCGCACCAGCCCGAGCCGAGCCGCGAGGTAGACCTGGTCGAGGGTCGCCTCGGACAGCTGCTGGACGGCGACCCAGCCGGGCAGCTCGGGTGACCAGACCTCGAACGAGAGGTCCTGCTCGTTGACCCTGACCTGGCGGTACCGCCCTTCGGTGATGCGGCTGATGTCGTCGCCCATGCGTTCCTCAAGATAGCGCGCGGCCTGCTTGACCGTGTCGCCTTCCGCGAGGTCGAGCGTCTCGAGGGTGAGGTCGTAGACGCGTACCCGGCGCTCCATGTCGGCGAGCTCGCGCTCGAGACCGGGGATGCGCTCCGCGAGCACGGCGACCTGCTCAGCGTCCACCTCGTTCTGGTCCACGCGGCCCTGCGCCTGGCCCTCGTCCTGGATCGCCGACTCGCGCTCGACCTGCGTCCCGTGGAGCGCCTTGAGCGCGGTCTCCCGGAGCGCGCTGGGGTCGATACCGGCGCCACCCAGCGCGGACAGCACGTGGCGCGACTGCTCCATCTCGGACGCCGCCCGGTCTCGCTCGGCGATGACATCGCCGCTGACCTCGACACCCGCGAGGAGGCCGCGCATCTCGGCGCGCAGCTCATCGACACCCGCGTTGTGGGCGGCGGCCCGCTCGAGGAGCGCGTCCGCGGCATACACGTCGGGGACGCCGATGACGGTCAGCAGCGCATCACGCTCACGACGTGCCTCGCGCAGCTGCGCATCCTCCTGTCCCTTGCCGGTCAGCCGCCGGTCGATCTCGGCCGCCTGCATCTGGGCCTGCGCCTTGACGAGGCGGACCCTCCGGGCCATCCGGATGGCGACCACTGCCAGGGCCACGCCGACGCCGAACATCATCCCCGCGACCACGAGTCCCATCACCGGCGCACTGATGAGGAGCCCGATGCCGGCGACGACCAGGGCGGCCGCGAAGGCGATCATCGCCAGCAGCGCCACCGGCTGCCAGCGTGGCGGCTTGACCACCCGGGGGGACCCGACCGGGCCGTCGGTGCGCATCTCGGAGAGGACCTCGAGCTCCTGGATCTGGAACTGGAGCTCCTTGATGCGATGGGTCCGCTCCCGCAGCTCGGTGAGCGGCATCGGCAGCGGATGGCTGCGCTCGGCCGTGTTGATGCGCGCCTGGAGGTCGGCAGCGTGGCGCAGGCGCATGTAGCGCGCTTCCGACTCGTTGGCCGATGAGATCAGCCGGACGGCCCGCTCTCCCATCTCGACCTGCTCCTGGTCGCGGGCGAGCCGGGCGTCGAGGTCGGCGCGCCGGTCGTGGGCGAGGGCGAGGGCGGAGCGATCGCGCTCCAGCTGGGCGAGCGCGGTCTCCCCGGTCACCAGGTCGGCACGGGCTCGCTCCAGCTCGTCCCGGGTGCGGTCGATGCGGCCGGAGGCCTCACCGCCGTCACCGCGATAGCGCAGCACCGCTTCCGCGAGCTGTCGATGGGCCGCGCGCGTGCCCTGGCCCGCGCCGCTCACGGACCGCTGGAGCCGGTCATGGAGCGCGTCCTGGTCGAGGTCCTCGAGCTCTCCGTGGCGCACGCTCGCGGTGGAGCGCAGGAACTCCTCGGAGGCGAGCCCCGTGAGGTCCGCGATGACCGCCCGCACCTCGTCCGGATCGCGCAGCACCCGTCCGTCGTGAGACAGCTCGACGGTCCCGCGTGCACCGGCGAACACCTTCTCGAGGTGGCCCTTGCGGCCCTCGTGCTCGAACTCGAGACGCACCGTCGGGTCGACCTTGCTGCCCCACGTCCGCAGGTCGAGCAGCGCGGGGGCGATGGACGTGGGGTCGTGGAACAGCACCATCTCGAGCGCGGTCTGGATGGTGGACTTGCCCGATTCGTTCGCGCCGCGGACGACCGTGAGCCCGGGCGCGGGCTTCAGGTCGAGGTCGGCGAGCTGGCGGATGCCCTGGATGTGGAGCCGGGTGATACGCATCTCAGATCAGTCCCACCTGCTGCGGGTCATCGAGGAGCCGGCGACCCAGCTGGTACGCGGCGCGGGCGTCACGGGCGGTCGCCGAGTCCCCCGCTCGCTCGGCGGCGCTGGCGTGCTCGAGCAGCGCGTCCTGGAAGGTCCGCTCGAGGGTGCCCGGAAGCGCGTCGGTGGCAGCGGGCGGCGCGAGCTGGCTCTCGTCCCGGAGGCGGACGGCCAGGAACGCGTCGGCGAGCTCCGCGGACAGGGCGGCCTGGTCGATGTCCAGCCAGCGCTCCGCGACACCCCGGACCACCACGTCGAGCACCACGTCCGGATCGGCGAGCGTCCGCAGGCGAGCGACGAGCGCACCCGGCGCTACGGCATCGGCCGCGTCGAGCGTCACGGTCGAGAAGCGGGTCCTGCCCACCACCGCCTCCCTGACCTCGACCGACTTGCGCCCCGAGCGCTCGGCGAGCTCGACGATGGCGACCCGGCCGGCCGTCTCATCGCCGGGCTGGAGTCCCTCGACGGCGCCCGGTGATGTCCACGTCGTGGAGCCCGCGCGGCCGGTCTGCCAGCCGTGGCCATGGCCGATGGCGAGATAGTCCAGACCACTCGCGGCGATCTCCTCGGCTGTGAACCGGACGTCATCCTGTCCGTCGTCGGACCCCGCGGTCAGGGCGCCGTGGATCATGCCGACCCGCCAGCGTGCCCGGTCGTCCGCGAGCACCGTGAAGTCGGCGAGCGGGCTGCGGGCCACCCGGCGTGTCGTGGGTACGCGCCCGTGGACGATGAGATCGAGGTCGCGGTACACCACCTCGGGGTGCTGCGGCGTGAGCACCGTGAGCAGGTCGGAGCCCTCGGACAGGCCGGCCATCAGGCGCAGGTCGAACACGCGGTAGATGGAGCCGCCTTCCCACGAATCGTGGATGCCCGGGATGAGCACCACGCGGATGCTCTGCTCCGTCAACCGCCGCAGCTCCAGCGCGGCGGCCTCGACCACCCGCCGGCCCTGCGCGTTGGAGTCGAACAGGTCGCCGCAGATGAGCGCGACGTCCACGCGCGCCTCGATACCGGCGTCGATGGCGCGTCGGAACGCGGCCGCCTGGCGCTCGCGCAGACGGGATGCCGCCGGTCCGAGGTCGGGGTGACGCGCCCCCAGGTGGACATCCGCAAGGTGCAGCAACCGGGGCATCGACGCGTGACCCTCCGTGACGGGGAGGACCGGCGCACCGAGGGCGCGTCCGGTCCGATACCGCGGTCGGTGATGCGGTCCCGCGGCGGGGCCATGCTGCCACGCGACCCGGGCCTCCTTGTATGGGACTGATGGGCTACGGGCGGGACGGGTGCGGTCCCGGTCGGGCCTCCGGCGGTGCGACCAGGTGGACCTCCACCGATGGCACACGGTCGAGGACGAGGTCGGCGAGGCTGGGTCGCAGGCGATCGATGAGGCGACGGGTCGGCTCGTGCGGC
>JBEVIK010000191.1:0-13836 GCA_040510715.1 Candidatus Limnocylindrales bacterium | reverse complement strand
GCCGCCCGTGGCAGTCAGCAGCAGGATGCTCGCTATCGCCAAGGGTCGCAGCACGCCCCTACGTGCCCACCACGTGGACGAGGATCGACGGGCTGCGTGGATTCGGGACATCGTTCACCTCCTCGCTCGAGGGCCTGGGCGACCGTGGACGCCGCACGATGGTGACAGGCTGCGACGGCCCGCGCGCACCGGGCAGCCCATGCCATCGCCGCCGCGCTCGATCGGGGCCCGTGACCGCCGCCTTACCAGGCGACCTCGAGGTCCACGCGGTGGAGCCGCACCGGGTCCGGGATGCCCTTGAGCACCACCTCGACGGCCGGGGACACCCGCCAACGGTCAGGGTCCAGGAGGGCGGCGGCAGCGTCACTCACGAGCAGCTCGCCAGCCCCCGCACGACCGGAGATCCGGGATGCGAGGTTGACGGTGCGCCCGAACACGTCAGCGTCACGCTCGATCACCGGACCCGTGTGCACGCCCGCGTGGAGCGGTGGCAACCCGGCGTCGCGCGCGACCCGGAACAGGCGCACGACGGTGGTCATGGCCAGGTCGATGTCGCGGAACAGGAGTAGCGCGCCATCACCCAGCAGCTTCACCAGGCGCCCGCCGGCCGCCTGGACCTCGAGCTGGACCAGCTCTGCGAACCTTGTCGCGAGGGCCGCGCCGTGCTCGTCCCCCTGCTCCTGCGAGAGTCGGGTGTAGTCCGACATGTCCACGAAGCCCACCACGGGCCCCGCGATACGGTCGCTCGTCGCGAGGATCCCCTGGGTGGCCAGGAATGCCTCGGTGATATCGACCGATGTCCGAGCGATCTGCTGCTCCATCAGTCGGGCGTGCAGCAGCGTCACGATCTCCGCGGCTGCCGTGATCGCGTCGGCTGCCTTGGCCGACAGCTGATGTCGCTCGGTGCCGTCGGTCACCACGCCCCGAAGCTCCGGATTGACCGCCTCGAAGTACAGGCCGTGCTCGAGCTCCACCAGGCTGCGCAGCGTCGCCCCGTACCCGAGCGCTGCCCGGGTGGGCGGTCCGGGGTTCGTCGTCCCGGGAGCGCCTCCCCAGGTGTCCACGATGAGCTCCAGCAGGCGGACATCGTCCGCTCGCAGACGATCGGATGGCTGCGGCGTCGGCAGGCCGAGTGCCGTGAGGACCGTCTGGAGTGCCGGGACCCCCAGCCCCATCCGTTCCGCAAGGTGCTCGAGGTCGATGTCGGTGTGTGGTACGGGTGGATAGAGCGACCCGACGGTGTCGAAGAACAGCAGCCCGCGGCGAGCGGCCTCTGCGATCGCGGTCAGCGGCGTCCCGGACGCCAGGAACGCCTCCGCATACCGGATGGCGGTGATGCCCGTCGCCGGGAACCGCCCATCGGGACCTGCCGTGATGACGCCAGCCGAGGCGAGCTCGATGACGCGCGCTCGTGATACGCCTGCGCGCGCGGCCATGGCATCGACGTCCACCCACTCCGGGCCGTCCCCATCGAGCATGGGTCCCAGCGTAGCGGGACGGTCCGGGCACGTGCGGGCTCACGCGTCGCGTTGCGGAGCGTACCCGGAGCGTGTACCATCCCCGCTCCGGCAGACCCGTGGCGACGCAGGCAAGCGTGCCCGGTCGTGCCGTTTCGTTCGTGAATCCCCCGGGATGGACGCGCCCGGGTGCATCCTCGCTGAGGGGTACGCACCGTGAACAACAAGCCCCAGTACGTCTCTCGCCAGGGTCTCGAGGACCTCCGCGCCGAGCTCGACGAGCTCGTCAACGTGCGTCGAGCGGAGGTCGCCGCGCGGATCCAGGAGGCCAAGGAACACGGCGACATCACCGAGAACGCCGAGTACGAGGACGCCAAGAACGAGCAGGCGTTCATCGAGGGTCGCATCCAGAGCGTGTCCGCCCTGGTCAAGAACGCGGTCATCATCGACGAGAACACGTCCAAGACCCACGTCCAGGTCGGCTCCACGGTCAAGCTCCAGGGCGCCGGTGGGACCGAGACGTACACCATCGTGGGCTCCGCCGAGGCGGCACCCGCGGAGGGCCGGATCTCCAACGAGTCGCCCGTGGGTCGGGCGCTGCTCGGCCGCAAGAAGGGCGACAAGGTGAAGGTGTCGGTGCCCGCGGGCGACCAGGTCTACGAGATCCTCACCATCAGCTGACGCGAGCGAGGCACACCCCATGTTCTGGGCGGACGAGCTGGCGGCGGGTCTGTCCGGACCGCAGGTCGTCAACGATTCCAAGACACCATCCGGGACGGTCCACGTGGGCAGTCTCCGGGGCGTCGTGCGGCACGACGCCATCGCCCGGGCGCTGCGCGACCACGGGTTGCCGACGGAGTTCCGGTATGGGGTGGATGACCTCGACCCCATGGATGCCCAGGCGCTCCTGACACCCGATGCGGTGGACCGGTACATGGGCGTGCCACTGGCACACGTGCCGGCGCCCGAGGGGAGCGACGCTCCTTCCTACGCCCGCTACTTCGTGGGCGAGCTGTTCATGGGGACCTTCGAGGGCCTCGGCATCCGGCCGCTCATCTACTGGATGAGCGAGCTGTACGGCGACGGCACGATGGACCCCTACATCCGCACGGCGCTCGACGCCGCGGAGCGGATCCGGGAGCTCTACTGGAGCGTCTCGAAGGTGGCCAAGGAACCGGGCTGGCTGCCCCTCTCGGTCATCTGCGAGCAGTGCGGCAAGGTCGGCACCACGCTCGCCACGGATTGGGATGGCAGCACGGTCGCGTACGCCTGCAAGCCTGATCTCGTGACGTGGGCCAAGGGATGCGGCCACAGCGGTCGTGTCGTGCCCGGGATGGGTCGCGTCAAGCTCCCGTTCAACGTGGACTGGGCCGCCAAGTGGAGCCTGTTCGACATCACGGTCGAGGGCTGCGGCAAGGACCTCGCCACGGCCGGCGGGTCGCGCGACCGCTCCGATGCCATCAGCCGCGAGGTGTTCCACCGCGAGCCGCCCCTCAACGTGGCCTACGAGTTCCTCAACATCGGCGGCCGCAAGATGTCCACCTCCAAGGGGACCGGTGCCACGGCCCACGGCATCGCGGAGCTGCTGCCACCGGAGCTGCTGCGCTTCCTGTTCCTGCGCCACAAGCCCAGGCGGGCCATCGAGTTCGACCCGGAGGGCGACACCATCCCGGGACTGTTCGACGAGTTCGACCGGATCGCGACCGCGGTGGCCGGTCGACCCACGCGAGGCGAGCTGCCGGCCGACCCGGCCGCCATCCTGCGCCAGAGCCTCATCGATCCCGACGCCGACGTGGCCGTCGAGGCCGCCCGCTTCCGGCCCGCCTTCCGCCACCTCGCGCTGCTGGTCCAGGTGCCGGGTGTCGATGTCGCCGAGCGGATGGCCGCCGAGAAGGGCGAGCCGCTCGACGATGTCGAGCGCGCGATCCTCGACGAACGGGTCCGCGTCGCACGCGAGTGGCTGGAGTCGTTCGCTCCCGACCGCTACAAGGTGGAGGTCCAGGACGCGCTGCCGGACGGCACTGCCGGCCTGACCGAGGCGCAACGCATCATGCTGGGCTCGCTCGCCGCTGCCGCCGAGGGAGCGGCGCCGGACTCCGGGGGCGCATGGCAGGATCTCATCTTCGGCACCTCCCAGACCTACGGCGTCTCATCGGGCGATGCGTTCGCCGCGCTGTATCTCGCGTTCCTGGGCCGCACCAACGGGCCGCGGGCGGGCTGGCTCCTGGCGAGCCTCGACCGCGCGTTCGTCATCCAGCGGCTGCGGGATGCAGCGGGTGATGTCGCCGTGCGCACACCATCGGAGATCGCTGCGGAAGGCCCCGACCGATGAGCGTGGGGTTGCCGCGCCTGCGCGACGACGCCGCCACCGTCCGCCAGGGTGCCATCGCCAAGGGCGAGGACCCGGCGCGCGTGGATGAGGCTCTCGCGCTCGACCGTGAGCGCCGCGAGGCGCTGGGCGAGGCGGACGGCCTGCGCGCCGAGCGCAAGACCCTCAGCGACGGCATCGGGGCGACCATCAAGGGTGGCGCCGCGCCGAACGGCCCCGAGGTGGCGGCCCTGCGGGCCCGCTCGACCACCCTAGGCGAGCGCATCAGCGAGCTCGATGCCATCGTGACCGTGGCCGAGGCGCGCCTCGAGGATCTGCTGCTCCAGATCCCCAACCCCCCCGACCCCGACGTGCCGGTGGGTGACGAGACCGCGAGCGTCATCGTGCGCAGCTGGGGCGCGCCACGGCCTCACGCCCACGCCGATGGGTCGGTCGTCAAGCCACACTGGGAGGTCGCGGAGGCGCTCGGCATCATCGACCTCGCCGCCGGTGCGAAGGTCGCGGGTTCCGGGTTCCCCATCTACAAGGGCGCGGGCGCCGCTCTCCAGCGTTCGCTCATCGACCTGTTCCTCGAGCTCCACACGCGCGAGCACGGCTTCACCGAGGTCTGGCCGCCGGCCCTCGTCAACACCGCATCCGCGCGTGGCACCGGGCAGATCCCCGACAAGGAGGATCTGATGTACGCGGTGACCCGTGACGAGCTGTTCCTGGTGCCCACCGCGGAGGTGCCCGTCACCAACATCCATCGCGACGAGATCATCGAGGCCGACCGGCTGCCGATCCGCTACGTCGCGTACTCGCCCTGCTTCCGGCGCGAGGCCGGTGCTGCCGGCAAGGCGACCAGGGGCATCCTGCGGGTCCACCAGTTCGACAAGGTCGAGATGGTGTGCTTCGAGCGCCCCGAGGAGTCCGGCGCCGTGTTGGAGTGGCTGACCGAGCGCGCCGAGATCGCGCTCCAGCGGCTCGGGCTGGCGTATCGGGTCAAGCTCATGGCCACCGGCGACATGGGCTTCACCCAGGCCAAGAAGTACGACCTCGAGGTGTGGGCGCCGGGTGTCGAGGACTGGCTGGAGGTCAGCTCGGTCTCCAACTTCCGGGACTATCAGGCGCGGCGCATGAGCATCCGGTGGCGACCGGAGCCGGGCGCCAAGCCGGAGATCCTGCACACCCTCAACGGATCGGGTCTGGCGCTGGCGCGGACCGTCGCTGCCATCCTCGAGACCTACCAGGACCCGGACGGCACGGTGCGGGTCCCGGACGCCCTGCGCCCTCGGTTGGGCGACAGGATCGGCGCCTGAGCATTCGGGTCGGGATGCTCGCTGCCGACGCCCTGACGCTGCCCGGAGTGAGCCTCCCGGAGGGACACCGGCTGGTCTCGCTGGCGACGCGGCCCGACCTCGTGGACCCCATGAGCGACTTCAATGTCGCCGGGTGGCCCGAGTTCATGCTCAACGACCCGGTCATGAACGAGCACTGGCACCACACCGAGGACGACTGGGCCGACAGCCAGCTGCTGTTGCTCGACGGACAGGAGGCCATCGCGGCGACCGCGAACACGTCGCCACTCGCGTGGGACGGCACGGACGACGGGCTGCCGGCCGGCGTGGACGGCCAGATGCGCGCCGCCGTCGCGGGTATCGCGGCAGGCACGCCCGCGGATACGATGGGTGCGCTCCAGATCATCGTGGACCCCGCTCGACGTGGGACGGGGCTTGCGGACCTGATGCTCCAGGCCATGTGCGGCGTCGCCCGCTCGTTCGGCCACCAGGCGGTCATCGCATGCGTCCGGCCGACCTGGAAGGACCGGTACCCGCTGGCACCCATCGAGCGGTACGCCACGTGGACGCGGGCCGATGGCCAGCCATTCGACCCGTGGATCCGGCTCCACGTCCGGGCAGGTGGCCGGCTGGTCCGTCCGGAGCCACGCTCCATGCGCATCGTCGCGAGTGTGGGGGAGTGGGAGGCATGGACCGGCATGGCCTTCCCGGACAGCGGCGACCACATCGTGCCGAGGGCGGCTGCCGTGGTCCACATCGACCGCGACGCGGATCGCGGCACCTACTTCGACCCGAACGTCTGGATCGTCCACGACCTACGGGGTCCCCGCTGACAGGAGGATCACATGGCAGGCAAGGCTGATTTCACCGAGGACGAGTGGAAGACACTCCACCAGGGCGTCACGGGCGCAGGGTTGCTCGTGTCCCTGGCGCACCGTGACTTCACCGACGGCTTCGGCGAGGCGAGTGCGATGGCGCACGAGCTGTCCGACGAGCACCTGACGAACGCGAGCCAGCTGGTGCGCGAGCTGGCCGGGGTCCGCAGCACCGGGTTCGGCATGATGTCCTCACCCACCAAGGTCGAAGCCGAGACGATGGCCGCCCTCGGCGCCGCCATCCCGTTACTGGAGTCGAAGGCACCCGACGAGCTCGAGGCATACCGCATGTTCGTGCTCGCCGTCGCCCAGCGCGTCGCGCAGGCCAAGGGCGGCGTGGTCGAGCAGGAGACCGCGATGATCGCGAGGATCCGGACGGCGTTGGGAGTCGAAGCGGCGCCAGCCTGATCTCCCGCGGTCAGCGCGGCGGTCGGAACGCGTCGACGAACTCCTGGAACATCTGCTCATTCAGTTCGGCCTCCGGCGAGTCCAGGCTCACGCCACCGCCTGCGCGGCCCTCCTCCTCACCGACCTGCCAGCGCGGGGCCCTGCGGCGTATCTCGCCACCTCCGTTGGCCAGGATGTCGTCGATCGGGGTGGGGTTGAGGGCATCAAGCTCGATGCCTGTCAGCTCGTATGACCCGTAGCCCGTCAGGCAGACGACGGTGCCCACCCACAGGTTGCCGCCGCGCAGCGTGACCCTGGCGACGGTCCGCTGGGTCATCGGCTGACCATCCTTGTTGACAAGCAGGTCGATGGGTACCTCGGCGACATCGCCTTCGTCCATCCCCTGGTCTCGGAACCAGCCCAGGATCTCGTCCCAGTCCTCGAACGTCAGCCACTGGGTCCAGATGAGCGGTGACCCCGAGAGGCAGGGAAACGTGAGTGGGTTGCCCGACGCATCGCGCAGGGTGTACGTGAGGGGCGGTGTCCCGTGCGCAACGTCCAACCTGAGAGCACCCGCGGCTCCGTTGACCTGGCCGTTCCGGGGAAGGACCCCGAGATTGGTTCCCATCGTGGCGTAGTCCGACCCTTCTGGGAACTCCGGCACGGAGCTCCCCTGGTCGAGCACCACGGGTCCCGGCAGGTCCGTGCCGACGATGGATGCGATCCCAGCCGGACGGGCGGCGGACGGCGCCGGCCCGATCATGAACGGACGGAATCCATCTCCGAGCGCGCTCTTCCGGACCAGGAACTGGACGCCCGGAGGCGACTCGGTGACGCGCCCTGCGAAGCGCTCGTTGTCGTTGTACCAGACCGTGCCATCAGCGCCGGGCTTGCCCGAGCCGAAGTCAGTGGAGGCGAGGATCGGGGCGTCACGCCCAGCCGTCTGGTAGAACGTGTAGAGGTTCTGCAGGTCCTGGAACACGCTGTCGGGATCCTCGACGGTGGCTGGGACGTTGTTGCTCCGCTTGCCATCGGCGTCCGTGCCGAGGTGGAAGCCGCGGTTCACGTCACCGCCGCCGGTCGGCACCTCGGCTGTCTCGATCTGGATGAGCATGTAGTCGCCGTTGCGGATCGTCCGGTTCTCGGGACCTGACGTCGTGAACACGTCGGCGTTGCGGACCTGGCGCGCCTGCCGCCCGTTGAGCCGGATGGGGGCCCACCCGACCCCGACGATGTCCCCGTCCGCAGGTACGCCCTCGGTGCGCGGCAGCGACCAGTGGAACGCGTGCGCGGTGTCCACGCTCCCGCCGAATGGCCAGGCCTCGCTCGGGTCCCACGCGGGCAGCGTGCACTGGTAGGGGTCGACGGGCGCGGCCTCCTCCCCGGGCGTCGTCACCTCTTGCGCGAGCGCGATGGCAGCCACGTTCGGGGCCCCACTCGCGGCGGTGTCCTGGCGGAACCGCGCGCACGGATCCTGGCTGGGTGCGCCCGAAGCCGTCGGCGCATCCGATGGCGGCGCGCTGGTGTCCTGTGCGAAGGTGGGCGCCCCGATCGAGGCGAGCAAGAGCGACCCTACTGCCGCGGCGATGCCGAGCCGCGACGCACGCATGTCCATGCCGTGTCCTCCCGGGTCTGGGCGAGGGAGCGGCGGCGCGGCTGGGCGGCGTCCACCGCGGGGTCCCTCCCCGGTGGTCTGATGGTGTTGCCGGGCGGAGCATATCCCCGGGGTGCGGACCTGGGAAGTGGGATCAGCACGGGTCGCATGGTGCTGGCAGACTGTGCGCTCCGAGCACCCCGGAGAGGTGGCCGAGTGGTTGATGGCAGCGGTCTTGAAAACCGCCGGGCGAAAGCCTCGTGGGTTCGAATCCCACCCTCTCCGCCAACACGCTTGCGGGTGCCGGGCTCGTGATCCTGCCGAAGGTCCGCGACCCTAGGTTCATCACCATCCGCCGGGGCGGGATGCTCACCGACGCCGACCACCACCGACTGGCACTGTGGGCGGCCCTGTGCGCCGAGCACGTCCTCTCACTATTCGAACGGGTGCGCCCGGATGACGACCGGTCTCGCCGTGCCATCGAGCATGCCCGGGCATGGACGCGCGGCGAGATCCCGATGACCGATGCCCGCACGGCGGCGGGGCACGCGAATGCCGCCGCCCGTGACCTGCAGGGCCCGGCGCGCCATGCTGCCTTCGCCGCAGCGCAGGCCGCGGCAGTGGCACACGTCGCCGCGCACGAGCTCGGCGCGGCGGCCTATGCCATCAGGGCCGTGCGCGCCGCTGCGCCGGAAGGGGAGGGCGACGCCGCGGGACGCCTCGAGTGCCGGTGGCAGCGTGACCAGCTCCCGGACGAGATCCGCGAGCTGGTGCTCGACGACCAGCGCCTGCGCAACGACATCTGCTGGTACGTCTTCGAATGCTGACCCGGGTATGATCGATGACGGGACCATCGACCGCCCGCAGGATGCCCACCGATGACCGACGATCCCGGGCGCCAGCCGCCCGACACCGACGCCGACGACGACCTCGCGCTCGAGGCCGAGGAGCTGGCGCGTCGTAAGGCCGGGCGGCCGGTCGACCCACTGGCCGGCGATCCGCCGGATGCGGTGCGTGGCGCGGCCCAGACCATCGTGGACGCACCAGGCGACATCGCCGACGACGAGACGCTCCGCTGGGACCCCCGAACCGTACGCGCTCCGACCCGCGAGGGCGGCTAGACATCCCATCCCGAGACCCGTGGGGCGCTTCGGGCCCGTCGGCCTTGACACGGGGCCCAGGATGCGTGCACGCGCGCTGCAGGGGGCTTGGTGGACGCCAGTGTGCGCGTTGGAAGGGATGCGCCGATATGCCCGGACGTCGTCAGACCAGGCGCGCGCTGATGCTCGCGCTGTTATGCGCCGCCGCGCTGGCTGCAGCATCGACTACCTCCGTCGTCGCCGCAGGAGCCAGCACGACGTGTCGCGTCCGCAACGTCACCCAGGGAACGCGTGGTGGCTCGTTCGCACGGATGGTCAAGGCGTCGCACGGCGGGGATCGCCTGCGAGTGCGCGGGTCATGTACCTCCAGGGATGTCGTCATCGATCACGACCTGGTCGTCATCGGTATCGATAACGCAGTCCTCACCGGACGCCATCTCGATCGGGTCGTCCAGGTCGGAAGGCGAGCCACGGTCACGATCCGGCACCTCCGGCTTTCACAGGGGCTGGCGAGCAGCGGTGGTGCTGCCATCTTCAACCGCGGCCGCCTGACCCTCGTCCACGTCATCGTGCAGCGGAACTTTGCGGGCAACTTTGCCGGTGGAATCGCAAACGCTGGCGACCTTGTGATGCGGGACTCCGTGGTGCGTCGCAACAGGTCGTGGTATGCGGGAGGGATCGCGAACGGGGGCACCGTCACGCTCATCCGCACCCGGGTGACCCGCAACAGCGGAGCTGATCAGGGCGACGGCGGCGGGATCATCAACGGCGGGACGATGACGCTCGTCGACTCCGTGGTGGCCAGCAACCGCACGCAGATGGGACCCGCGGGCATCAAGAACGATGGCACCCTCCACCTGGTTCGCTCGATCGTTCGGGACAACCGCTCGGACCACCTTGACCTCGACGACAACGGGGGCGGCGGCATCCAGAACTCCGGGGACCTGGTGCTCACGGACTCCCATGTGACCGGCAATTCGATCATGTTCAGGGGGATCGGTGGCGGGATCTTCAACTTCGAGGGCGACGGATCGGTGACGCTCGAGGGCACCTCATCGGTCACCGGGAACACGCCGGACGATTGCTTCGGCACGCCAGCCTGTTAGGGCAGATGCCCGCGTCAGGGCTTGAAGTGGTTGTCCACCCACTGCCGGACGTCGGACAGACGGAGCTTGAAGGTGTATCGCCCCACGTAGCTCGCCCAGCGTGACGGGCCGAACACCTTGCCGTCGTTCGTGGCGAACCGGAAGCCGCTCTTGTTCGCGAAGTCGTAGAGCGCCCGGACGCCGCCGGGGGTCTTGGGCAGGTTGGTGTAGACGCGGCCCTTGGCAGTCGTGAGCAGCCCGGCGAGGGCCGTGCCGCGGCCCCGATTGACGACCCGCCTGATGGCGTAGAACACGATCTCCTGCTGGCGCCGGAGCCGCCGGAAGTCGCTGTTCGTGCGACCACCCTCGGTGCCGTAGCGGCTTCGCGCATACAGCAGCGCGTTGTGGCACTGCTTCGGCCTCTGGCCGCAGCGGCCGCCATGGCGCATGACGTACCGCGAGGACCTCGGGACATAGATGTCGCGGCGCGTCCCCCTGTGGTGGTAGTCGATGAGCGTGCCGGCGATGCGCATCGGGATGCCGTTCACGGTGGAGATGAGCGCCTGGAACTCGTCCATGCGGATCATCGCGTAGTACGGGATCTGGGTGCCCAGTGCCTTGGCGATGTCGAGCCGGACCCGGTTCAGCGCGTTGCAGTCGACGCCGTGCGGCCCCACGCCCCGCCGCTTGTAGCCGATGTACAGGGTGTTGACCCGTCGCGAGCCGCTGTCGCCGCCGTTGGCCAGCGGCACCCGCACCGTGTCGCGGGGGATGGCCACCATCGCGACCCTGCCGTTCCGCGCGATGTTCATCACGATGACCGTGTCCAGCCGCTCGCCGATGTACGGGCGACGCCGGTAGTCCGAGCCCAGGAGCAGGATCGTCAGGCTGCCGTTGGAGGTCTTCCTGAGCGTGCTCCCGCTGCCGCTGCAGGGATTCGTGGCCGCCGCCGTGACCGCCTGCGAGACCTGGCGAGTGACGCCGTCGGCGACCCGGGTGCCCAGCTCGATGGCCGTCGAGATGCCGAGCCCGCCGAGGAAGGACGAGGCGGCTTCCGTCCCCTCGGTCTCGCCGACCGGGATGACCGGTGGCCCGTTCACTGGCGCGGGCACGCCCTGGGCCGAGGCGCCGGACGTCAGGACGGCTGCCAGCGTGGCTGCGACGAATGCTGCGAGGCGGGGGGTGCGCTGACGCATGGACGCGTTCCTCCGTGATCGGGGCGGCAGACCAGGGTCCAGTGAGAGGCGGCCGGGCGTGCGGTCAGCGTGCCAGTCGGGCGACGCGATCCGCTGCGGAGAGCACCCGGCGTGCCACCCCGGGCGACACGCGGGAGATGGCCTCGATGGTACTGGCGAGCTCGTCCTCGGGCAACGAGGCGAACAGGCGGAGCAGCCGGTCGAGCGATTCGTCGGGGATGCGCGCGAGCACAGCGAACCCGCGCGCGAGCTCTGCCGATTCGGCGCGGGCCAGGAGCCCGACGGCGCGCTCGAACAGCCGCAGGAAGCCCAGCAGCTCGAGCAGCCACGCCTGGAGGCGGGCCGTCTCGGGGTCGCCCGGGGTGGCCCGGAGGGCATCCTCCGCGAGCTGGAGGCATGTCTCGACCCGCGGCACGAGCGGATCGGCCTCCCGGGCGGCACGCTGGCGCGCGATGCGCTGGAGCCACAGCCACTGGTCGCCCACCGCGCGCCATGCGCTCGCCGACGGCCCGCGCCTGCTGGGCCGCGGCGCGGCAACGCGCTCTACGAGGCCCCAACCCTCGATCTCGCCGAGCGCGAGGCTGGTCGCCCGGTGGGACAGGTCGAGGGTCTCGCGCAGCTCCCGCTCGGTGAGCACGCCCCCGTGGACCAGGAGGTACCCATGGACCATCGCCACCGATGGCTGCACACCCCAGGCCTGGCCCATCTCGCCCCACGCCCGGGCGAAGGCGAGCCGCACCGACTCCGGGTCGGGGGCCTCCGCGATGGGCTCGGGTGGGGCCGCCCGCCCGGTCGAGATCGCCATCGTCCGACGATAGCAGGGGAGGACGGTCCCGCCGCGGACTTCGGGCTGAGCGCGCTGCCCGGGTGCCGCTTGCAGCGATCCGTGGGCGCCCGTAGACTCGCCGATCTGGACCCTGCAGGGTGATGACCCGGGAGGAGTACCCGACGCCACGCGGCTGACCGCGTGGACCCTCGCCACAGAGAGCCGGCGGTGCTGCGAGCCGGCGCGAGGACGGCGGCGAATGGACCCGCGAGCCCGCTCATGGTCCGACGAGCGCGGCGCCGTCGGTGGCGCCGAAGACGGGTGGCACCGCGGGAGGACCGACCTCTCGTCCCGGCTGTATGGTCGGGAGGTTCGATCGGCCTGACGGTCAGGCCGGATCACCAGGGAGCCCTCCGCCGTCGTGCACCAGCCACCCCCGGCCCCGGACGTCGCCCACGAGGCGCTCACGATCGTGTCGCGTGGGGATGCCATGTCCCGTGACCTGGCGCGCGCGTTCCTCGAGGCCGTGCTGGACGGGGACGTCACGCCTGCTCAGCTGGGCGGCGTGCTGCTGGCCATCCGGGTGCGCACGGAGACGACCGAGGAGCTCGCGGGCTTCGCGGAGGCGATGCGCTCTCGCGTGCTCGTGGTGACGGCCCCCGCGGGCGCCATCGATACCTGCGGGACCGGTGGTGACGTCCGGTCGACCTTCAACATCTCGACCGCGACCTCGCTGGTGACGGCCGCAGCCGGCGTGCCCATCGCCAAGCACGGGAATCGTGCGGTCAGCTCCCAGTCCGGCAGCTCCGATGCCATCGCGGCGCTCGGCCTGACGGTCGAGCAGACGCAGGAGGCCGCGGAGGCATCGCTGCGGGAGACGGGATATGCCTACCTCCACGCGCCCTCGTTCCACCTAGGGATGCGCCATGCCGGTCCGGTGCGTCGCGAGCTGGGCGTGCGCACCGCATTCAACCTCATCGGGCCCATGGCCAACCCCGCGCTCGTCAAGCGCCAGCTCATGGGATCGCCCGACCCGGTGAGCGCCGAGCGCGTGGCGCAGGTGCTCCACGCACTGGGCACCGAACGAGCGTTCGTGGTGTTCGGGGAGGGCATCGACGAGCTGCCCCTCGATGACACGGGAGTCCGGATCGAGGTCACGCCCGAGGGCGTCCAGCGGCACACGGTCACGATGGCGGAAGCGGGACTCCCGAGGGCCGAGACCGCCACGCTCGCGGGCGGTGACGGTGCTGCCAACGCGGCCATCATCCGGGCCATCCTCGAAGGCGTCGAGCACGGCGCACGCCGCGATGTCGTGGCGCTCAACGCCGGTGCCGCGCTCATGGTCGCGGGCGTGGTGGACACCCTGCGCCAGGGGGTCGAGCTGGCGTCCGAGACCATCGCGAGCGGCGCCGCGGCCGACCTTCTCGCACGTCTCCAGGCACGCGCGTGGGTCCCGGAGCCGACCGGGGAGGGCGCGGCGTGACTGTCACGGCGCTACCGCCTACCACCGCTCGCGCTCGATCGGTCCTGCGGGAGATCGCCCGGCGGCGTCGCGCCGACCTCGCGACCGAGCTTGCCGGACGAACGCTGCGCGAGCTCGGCCGGGACGCCGCACGCGCGCCGGATCCGCGACCCGTCGCGCTCCGGTTCGCGCGCCCGGGCACCCACGTCATCGCCGAGATCAAGCGCCGCTCGCCCTCCGCCGGGGCGCTCACCGACGCGCCGCTGGATGTCGCCGATCGGGCGCGTGCCTATGCCGCGGGCGGCGCA
>JBEVIK010000190.1:0-9827 GCA_040510715.1 Candidatus Limnocylindrales bacterium | reverse complement strand
ATCCGCGGTGGGCGCGACGACCGATGGCTCGAGCAGCGCGCCCGACGCGTCACGGACCCGCATCCGGATGTCGCCGGCGCGCTCGGTGTCGAGCACCAGTGCGAGCGTGTTCTTGTCGTCGGGGACCGTCAGCTCGTACCAGTCCGTGTCCACGGTCCGGGCGACGTATCCCCGACCGACCGCATCCGGGCCGAGCGGCGTCGCCTCATCCGGGGCGTCCCCGGCATCGATGTCCTCCGCGGCGGCCTCGACGGCTGCCGGCACGAGCAGCTCGTGGATGCCCCGCGGGCCTTGGCGGCCCCATTGCCCCAGGATCGAGCGGTACGTGTCGTCGGTGGGGCGCTCGAGGACGCTGACCTTGCCCGGGAGCTCCCAGTACCCGAACTCCTCGGATGACCCGACCGCGCTGAGGCGCACGAAGCGTGCCCACGTGGGCTCCGGCAGGTCGAAGGGAGCGGGCGTACCGTCGGCTGCCCGGGCGAGGTCCCAGGTCCCGAGGTCGGTCCACGGGCCAAGGGGTGAATCCAGCGCGACGGACACCGCGACGCTCGAGAACCGCGCCGCGGGGACCGAGCCCGCCTGGTCCTGCCAGCGCAGCCCGGTGATCTGGGCGACCCGGTCATCGGCGAACCCGATGACGAGATCCTGGGCTTGCTCGGCGTCGAGCGCCAGCTGGCGGATGCTCGTGTCGGTGATGCCCAGGATCTCACCGGCGGGCTGCACGGCGGGCTCGGACCACACGACGTGGGCGCCCCGACGCCAATCGGCGAGGTCGATCGGCTCCGCGAACGGCGCATAGCCCGGGGTCGCGATGACCTTCCATTCCCCGAGGTCCACGGCACCAGGGGTGGCGCCCCAGCGGGTGTCGATGCGCAAGCGCGCGAACCGGGCCGGTACCGCCTCCGGCAGCACGAACGACTGCTCGTGGGTCTGGGGGCCGAGCTCCCCTGTCAGGACGGGTGTATACGTCGTGCCGTCGAGCGACAGCGAGAGCTCGAAGGCCCGCGGTCGCGCTTCGTACGTGCCACCGCCACCGAGCGGATCGATGATGGTCCCCGCCACGGGCACCGGCTCGTCGCCTGCCAGGTCCACGTCGATGGGCAGTGGCCCGGTCTGGATGGAGCCGGTGATGCCGGTCCCGGCGACAGTCAACCCGTCATGGAGCATCTCCTGGCCGTAATAGCCGTTGAGCGGCTCCCCGCCGAGCGCCGAGGACGCGACATCCAGCCCACCGAGCAACGCATCCGGGATCGGCCAGACCTGCTCCGGTGCCACCGGCAGCACGTCCTGCACGGGCGTGACGTCCGTGGATGTCGTCACCTGGGCGCCGTCGGCGGTGCGTGCGCGGACGGTGACGCGGACGGGGACGTCACGCCACGCGTCGGGCGGCACGTGGATGGTGATGGGAACCTCGGTGGTCCCGGAGCCAGGTACCGAGACGTCCGCCGGGAGATCGACCCACCACGCGTGATGGCTCGTGACGGCGTCGAGGTCCAGCTCGAGCGGTGCCGACGCGTCGATGCGCAGGAGCGCATCCACGCGTTGCCCGTCCTGCCAGTACGCCGCGACGACCGCGTCATCCACGGACACCGACAGCTCCGCCGCGAGCACGTCCGGCGGAGGCGATGCGGGATCGAGGAACGGGTCACCGCGCTCGAGCCCGATGGCGTAGCCGAGATCCGGGGCCGGCAGCAGCGCCGTCGCGTCGCTGGAGGCACGGACGCTCACCTCGTAGTCACCCTGCTGGAGCAGGCCGTCGAACACGGTCTCGCCACCCGCCTCGGGCGCGGCCACCTTCGCGAGGCTCGTGGTGGCGGAAGTGATCTCGAGGTCCAGCGCTCCGCCCGACGCGTCGAGCGCGCCACCACTGCCCGCGGTCGGTTGGGCGGTGATGACGACGTGCTCAGGAGCGGCGAGCGAGAACCGGTACACGTCCACGTCGCCGCCGGGAGGCAGCCGGCCGGTGCGCGTCCCGCCCATGGCCAGCGGGCCGGCGCGATCCGCGATGTCGTTGGGCTCCCGCTCCGCGGCCAGGTCGGGTGAGCCGAGGCTCGTCATCGACAGCTCGTAGTCACCCCCGCCGCGCACGGTCAGCAGGTGATCCCCGCTCACGAGGAACAGGTCCTCGATGGTGGCGCTCATGCCATCGTCCGCGATGCGGATGCTGCCGACATGGGTGCCGTCGGGCTGCCGCCACTCGAGCTGCGCGATATCGGCCCCGGTCGCCTCCAGCCGCCAGATCTCCGGCACCGCGGGCTCGAGATGGATGAGGTAGCGGTCGACGTCACCGTCGTGCGACGTACCGTGCATCACGATCGACGGGTCCCAGGGGTCCGCAGCTTCGTCGAGGTCATTCGGCTCCGACTCCCCATCCGGTGAACGCGGCACGTCCGCGCCTACCCGCACGTCGTACCGGGTGTCGGGGCTCGCGTTGCCGGCCACCTGCAGGCCGTACCGGCCCGGCGCCAGGTCCAGCCGGCCCAGCGTCACGCCGTCCCGGGCGCCGGCGCACTGGATGGCGCTCCCGAACTCCGTGGTGACGCACAGCTGGAGCTCCTGGCGGCCGGGCCAGGTCATCTCGGCCTCGATGAGGCCGGCCGACAGCTCGTCGGTGACCTCGAACGAGTAGCGGTCGGTGTCGCCATACGCCGCGATGCGGCCCCGCGCGGTGAGTGTCTCCGGGTCGAGCGCGACGGCCTGGGGCATCTGGTCGTTGGGCTCCGGATCGATGTCCTGGGCGGGCTCCGCGACCGCTCGGAGCATGTACGCGGGCGGCTGGCCGGAATTGGCCCCGAGGCTGACCGTGTACGTGCCGGGTGGGAGCCGCAGGTCCCAGATCCGTGCCGTGCCCGCGTACCCGGTGGAAGCCCTCGCCACGGGGGTCCCGTCGGCCGCGGTGATGTCGAGGTAGGCCCCCAGACCAGGCGTGAGCGAAGCGTCCAGGTGCCACGAGCTGCTCGCCGCCGTGTCATCGAGGGTCCACGCGAACGTGTCGACGCTGCCGAGCAGGTCGCCACGGACGGCGAACGGCCCGGACACCGCGCCCGCGGTCGTCGCGTCGTCGTTGGGCTCCACCTCGCGGGCGGGCTGCGGGATACCCGACGGGGTGACCGCGAGGTGATAGCGGTCATCGAGGCCACCCGCGCCCCGGACGACGAGCAGGTAGCGGCCCTCCGGCACCAGCACCCCGCGAAGCGCCACGCCCTCGTAGCCGTCCTCGCAGGCGATCTGCACCCGCTCCGCGGTCTGGAGGCAGAACGTGCGGAGCAGCCCGTCGTTCCAGGTCAACGCGATGTCCACGAGCCCGGTCGCGAGCGCCGCATCGATGTCCACGAGATAGCTGTCGATGTCCGCCGCCGAGGTCAGCCGCCCGCTCACGCCCTCCGTGGCCGCGCCGACCACGATGGCCTGCTCCGGGAGGTCGTTGGGCTCGCGGTCCACGTCCGGCTCGGTCACGGGCTCGGTCATCAGCTCGTACGGCTGCGCGTCGACCGCGGCCGGAGTCAGCTCGATGAGGTAGTCACCGGCGGTCAGGCCCAGGTCGTGGACCACCGCCTCGCCGGTGTGGGCATCGGCGCTGGCGTAGCTCACGGTCGTGCCGTCGGGCCGCTGGACCTCGACGGTGAGGCGTGCCTTGCGGGGCGAGCGCACCGTGACGCGCCAGGGCGTCGCGACGTCGTCCGGCCCGAGCGACCAGCGGTACACGTCGTGGGTGCCACCGAGATCCCCGCCCAGCCGCACCGCGCCGCTGATGGGTGTCGCCTGGGTCGGCGCCTCGTTCGGCTCGGTGTCACCGCGCGGTGCCGGCGAGCCGCCGCGCCGCAGGTGGACCCAGTACTGCCGATCGTCGGTGATGTCCTGCTTGTACCCGGGCAGGCCGCGGCTGATACCCAGGAGGTACCGACCCGGCGCGAGCTGGACCTGGCCCGTCAGCGGCGGTGTGCCGATCCACACGTCCGAGTCCACGCGGGGCGTCGGGATCCCCTCGATCTCGAGGGGCAGCACGTCGGGTGGGGAGGTCAGCGGGAAGAAGCGGATGCTGGTGTAGGCCGTCGGCACGCCCCGGACCGTGACGTCCCACGTGGTGATGCCGTCCTCCGGCGCCACGTCCCAGAAGAACAGGTCCTGGTCCGTGTACTCGACGAGCGTGCCGCCCAGGCAGAACTCGGTGGGCAGCGACCCGGCCACCACCGGCTGGTCGTTGGGCTCGGTCTCGGCGAGGCAGCCGTCAGGTGGTGGCGGCGGGTCCACCCAGGGCCCGGGGGGCCGGGTCGCGACGGCGCCGGGAGGGGTCGTCGGGATGGGGTGCGGCGTGGCCGACGGCTCCTGGGCAGCACCCGTCGCTCCGAACCACCAGGCACACCCGGCCAGCACGGCCAGCCCGAACCAGGGCCGCAGGGAGCGGTGCGGGCGCACGCCGGGGCGCGTCATGGCGCGACACTAGGTCACCCCGACGCTGCGGGGAAGTGGGGGATCCCCCATGTTTTGGGCGCCAGCGACCCGCCGCGACTCACTCGGTGGGTGACAGGTGACCCTCCGCGACAGGCGCCCGCTCAGCCTCGTCGGCCACCTCCAGCAGTCGCTCAGCCAAGCGGACGAACGGCACGGCACCCAGGCGGATGAGGATCGCGCGCCCTTCCTCGACGACGGCCCGGACCCCGGGGTCGGTCGTGCCCAGCGCACACCCCATGGACACGGCCGCCTGCGCCACCTGGAACGGCAGGTCGTGGTCCCGGAACCGGCGCAGCGCCTCATCGAAGCCGTTCCGCGCGTCGATCCGGCGACCCTCGAGGGCGGCCAGCCCTCCCTCCATCTCCGCGGTGTAGCCGGGAACGGCGCGACCCCGCAGGCCGATCGCCCGGAACTCGTCGAGCGCGGACCGGAGCGCGTCCGCGTCGCCGGAGCGGATCGCGATCCGCGCGACATTGAGATACGCATCGGCGGCATTGAGGTGGGTCAAGCGAGCCGCTTCGAGGAAGCCCAGGCGCGCGCCCTCGAGATCGCCCTGGGCGAGGCGGATGGCTGACCGGACACCCTCGATGTCCGGGATGCGTTCGGGATCGATCGCGTCCGTCATGGCCATGAGCCGGTCCGGGTCGTCGCCCGAGAGGGCAAGGAACGGGATCACCGCGGACAGGATCACCGCACGGTCCTCATCGCCGAAGCCGTCATCGCCAAGCAGGAGGTCCGTCTCGCGTCGCGCGGTGTCCCATTCGCCGACATCGGTGGCCACCTCGATGGCGTTGCCGCCGAGGTACGCCACCATGTTCCGCTCCCCGGTGCGGCGGGCGATGGCGAGGCCCGACAGTGCGGCGGCGAGGGCGTTGCGCGGCTCGGACAGGCCGCCGTACGCGGAGATGTTGTTGAGCGCCCGGAGGACCGTGCCCTGAAGCCCGTGGGTCAGCGCGAGGTCGTGACCGGCCTGGATGGCGCCCAGACCGCTGTAGGGCTGGACCTGCATGCACAGCGCCGAGCCGCGTGTGACGAGCACGTCGGCGACCACGTCGACCGCATCGACCTGCTCCGCGACCCGCAGCACGCGGTCAGCCGTATCGACTGCCTCCTGCCACCGTTCAGCGAACATGAACGCGCGGGCGAGCTGTCCCATGAGGCGCATGGAGCCGAGGGTCGTCTCGCCGAGGTCCTCGAACGAGACCGCCGCGGGCTCGAGGACCGCGAGCGCCTCGCGTGTCGCCCCGGCGGAGATGAGCGCTTCGGCGAGGGCCGCGGTCACGCGCGCGGTCGCGGGGCGGTCGCCGAGCGCCTCCTGGCGCGACAGCGCATCGCGCAGGACCGCTTCGGCATCGCCAGGCCGGCCCGCGCGGGAGAGCGCGTTGCCCGCCTCCTCGAGCAGCTCGGCGGCCTCCCGGTCGTCCCCCGTGACCGCGAGCGCCTGGCGCAGGAACGATGACGCCTGTTCGAACGAGCCGAGGGCTCTGGCCCGGTCAGCCGCGGCTCGAAGCGCGATGCGCGCCTGGGCCGCGAGTGCCGCGGCCTCGTCGTCCTCTGCGGCATTGGCATGCGCCGCGAGGTACTGCACCGCGAGGGCGCCGGAGAGCTCATCGAGTCCGAGCGATTCGAACCAGCGCGCAGCCGCGAGGTGGCGAGCCTTGCGGTCACGTCGTGCGAGGGTGCCGTAGGCCACCTCCCGGATGAGCGCCTGGACGAACGAGAACTGGCCCAGCTCGGGTGAGCGCGGATCGGCTTGCTGGACCAGCAGCTCGCGCCGGACCAGCGCCCGGAGCCGCGGCACGAGGGTCGCCTGCTCGGTGCCGCTGACCGCGGCCAGCGCGGCGGGCGTGAAGCTCTGCCCCAGCACCGAGGCGTCGAGGATGAGCGATCGGTCCACCGGATCGAGTGCGTCGAGCCGCGCTGCGATGAGCGCCGTCAGGCTGTCGGGGATGGCGAGTTGCGTCAGGTCGCCGTTGGGCGTGTAGACACCGTCACGCAGCACGAGCCGACCGTCCGCCACGAGCATCCGGACGGTCTCGACGGCGTACAGGGGCACCCCGTCCGCGCGCGCCACGATGGCGACTCGTGCCTCGTCCGGGAGGCCGGGGACCAGCCCCAGGATGAGCTCCGTCATGGCGGCCTCGGGCAGGGGCTCGAGGAACACGCTCGTGAACTGCCGTTTCGCGGCGCCCCAATCCGGGCGTCGCTCAAGGAGCTCGGGGCGCGCGAGCGAGACCACGTAGATGGGCACGTTGCGGGCCCAGTCCATCAGGTGATCGATGAAGTCGAGCGTGCCGCTGTCCGCCCAGTGGAGGTCCTCGAAGACGAGGACCACGGGGTTCTGGGTCGCCATCCGCTCGAAGAACGTCCGCCAGGCGGCATACAGCTGCTCCGTGCCGCCGGCGAGGTTCTCGGAGCCGAGCAGGGCCAGCATGGCGGGTTGGATCCATCGCTGGTCCGCCTCGTCGGGCACGTATCGCTCGACCATGGCGGCGACCTTGGCTCGGGTGGTCGCCTCGTCGTCACTCTCGAACAGGCCTGCCCGCGAGCGGATCATCTCGCCGAGCGGCCAGAGCGGGATGCCTTCGCCATAGGCGGGCGACCGGCCCGTGTGCCACCACATCACTTCGAGAAGTCCGTCGAGGTACTTGTTGAACTCCCACCCGAGCCGGCTCTTGCCGATCCCCGCCGGACCCAGGATGGAGACGAGACGGGGACGGCCGTCGCGTGAGGTCGCGTGGTACAGGTCCTTGAGCATCCGCAGCTCGTCGTCGCGCCCGACGAACGGCGCCTCGAGCGCCTCGCTGCGGTTGCGTCCTCCGACCTCGGCGACCACCCGCCGCGCCACCCACGCCGGCACCGGCGCGGACCTCCCCTTGAGCAGCTGCTCGCCGGCGGGCTCGAAGGCGATCGCCGCGGCTGCGGCGTGCATCGTGGCCTCGCCCACGAGCACCGTTCCCGGCGCCGCGGCCGACTGGAGTCGTGACGCCGTGTTGACGATGTCACCCGCCACCATGCCCTGGCCCTGGGCACCGATGGTGACGGCGGCCTCGCCGGTGAGGAGGCCGGCCCGGGCGGTCAGTCCGGGCGCCAGCGAGGGGATGGCCGTGAGCAGGTCGATCGCCGCCCGGACCGCACGCTCCGCGTCGTTCTCGCGGACGACGGGCGCACCCCACACGGCCATGACCGCATCGCCGATGAACTTCTCCACGATGCCGCCGTATCGCTCGACGACATCCCTCGCCATGTCGAAGTAGCGCGTCAGGAGCTCGCGGGTCTCCTCGGGGTCGCGGCCCTCGGCCAGCGTCGTGAAGCCCACCAGGTCGGCGAACAACACCGTGACCAGGCGTCGCTCGGCCACGGGCACGGGCGGCTGGGGCGCGACGGCCGCGCGCTGGGCAGGCGGGGCATCCGAGAGCGCACCGCCACAGCTGCCACAGAACCGGTCCTCGGCGTCGTTGGCGGCGCCACACGCAGGACACCCGGTGGCCAGCGGCACGCCGCAATCACGGCAGAAGCGGCGGTCGGCGCGGTTCTCGGCCCCGCAGGCTTGGCACACCAACGACTCCTCCGTCCGAGTTGTGCCGCAGAGGGTATCGGATGCCGACCGCCCGGGCGAGCCGGTCAGCCCAGGAGCTCGAGATCGGCGAGGCTTGCGAGCAGCCGCTTGACGCCCTGGTCGGGAAAGGCGACCGTGACCTCCTCGTCATCGCGGGTGAGCTTCGAGGTCACCACCGTGCCCTCGCCGAACCGCTGGTGGCGGACACGGTCGCCGTCCCGGTACCGTCGCTCGCCGGGGACGATGGGCCGCGGCGGGACCGCGGGGCGCTTGGGCGCGGCGGCGATCTCATCATCGTCGTCGTCGACGCGTCCGGGTCCCACGGCCACCCGCCCGTAGTACGCCTCTCGCTTCGCCGCGAGGTCGCGCGAGGGCGTGAACCGCTCGCCAGGTCGCGGTCCACCGGGTGGTGTCACGTATCCCCCACCGGGCGGCAGCTGCCGTGGGCCGACCGTGCCCGCTCCGGTCCGGCCGTACGCCCGTGCCGCCCGTCGGCGGCCACCCAGGACATGGCTCAGGAAGTCGCGCTCGTCGTCGGGACGCTGGTCGTCATCCGCGTCGTCGTCGGTGAGCACCCGCGGCCCGTGCATCAGGTCGGTCGGGATCTCCATCAGGAACCGCGAGGGGACCGAGAAGCCGCCCCGACCCCAGGTCGCGCGCTGCTGGGCGTGGGTCAGGTACAGCCGGTGACGGGCGCGGGTGAGGCCGACGTAGGCGAGCCGGCGCTCCTCCTCCATCTGGCGCGGGTCATCGAGCGCCCGAGAGTGCGGGAACACGCCCTCCTCGAGCCCCGCGATGAACACGACATCGAACTCGAGGCCCTTGGCGGCGTGGAGCGTGATGAGCGTCACGGCGTCCGAGCCGCCGGCATAGGAGTCCTGGTCCGCCACGAGGGCGGTCTCCTCCAGCAATCGGTCGAGCGCGTCCTCGGGGGTCAGGTCGGCATAGCGATCGACCACCTCGCGCAGCTCGAGGAGGTTGGCCCAGCGGTCCTCGCCCTCCTGCGAGCCGTCCATGAGCATCGCCCGGTACCCCGACTCCTCGAGCACCAGGTCGAGCAGCTCCGGGAGCGCGAGCAGGCCCACGCGCGCGCGCAGGCGCGTGACGAGGCCCACGAAGCCCTCGATGGCGCCGCGGGTGCGGGTCGCGAGACCCCCCTCCCCCGCGGCCGCGGCCCGGAGCGCGGCCCACACATCGCCTGACCGCGCCGCCGCCAGCTCCCGCAGCGCCTCGATGGTCCGTTCCCCGATGGCCCGTGCCGGCACGTTGATGACCCGCTCGAACGCCGCGACGTCGTGATCGCTGCGCAGGATGCGCAGGTACGCGAGGGCGTCCTTCACCTCGCGCCGCTGGTAGAAGCGGGTGCCGCCCACGAGCTGGTAGCGGATGGCGTAGCGCAGGAACGCCTCCTCGATGGCCCGGCTCTGGGCGTTGGTGCGGTACATCACCGCGATGTCCTGGGGCCGGTATGTGCGCTCGTCGCCGTCGTCGGCACGGCGTGCCAGCACCGACCCCGCCGAGCCGCGCCCCGCAAGCAGCGCCTCCACCTGGCGCGCGACCCACTCCGCCTCCTCGTCCTCGCGGTCGGCCTCGAAGCGCTCGATGAGCACGCCCCGCGGGTTCTCGGTCCACAGCCTCTTGTCCTTGCGACCCTCGTTGCGGGACACGACCGCGTGCGCGGCATCGAGGATGAGCTGGGTGGAGCGGTAGTTCTGCTCCAGCTTGACCACCGTGGCGTCGGGGTAGTCGCGCTCGAAGTCGAGGATGTTGCGCAGGTCCGCGCCCCGCCAGGAGTAGATGCTCTGGTCGTCGTCGC
>JBEVIK010000189.1:0-3206 GCA_040510715.1 Candidatus Limnocylindrales bacterium | reverse complement strand
TGGTCATCGAGACCTTCGGGGACCTCGAGCCCGTGTTCGTCGTCGGTGGCGACGACCTGTACGACGTACCCGAAGCCAACGCCATCTACCTGGAGGCGGCCGACCTGCTGCGCGCGGCGTGCCCCCGCAGCCTGCTCACGACCCACACCGCGCCGCGCGCCGCGCTGCCCGATGCCATCGCCGAGCGGCTCGACTTCTACCTCCACCAGACCGGGCACAACATCGAGTGCCAGGAGCTGCCCTGGACACAGCCCGGTGACTATGTCCGACGCGTCCCGCGGAAGCCGCTCATCAACTCCGAGCCACCCTACGAGCTCCACGGCATCGTCGGGGGCAACGGACGGTGGCGTCGCGAGGACGTCCGGCGGGCCAGCTGGGCGAGCGTGCTGTCGGGAGCATCCGCTGGCATCGGCTACGGGGCCCACGGCATCTGGATGTGGGCGACGACCAGCGGCTCCTTCACCGCTGCCGCCACGTCGCTGCCGCCGTTCTCGTGGGCCGAGACGCTCACGCTGCCGGGCGCCCTGGACGTCTCGCTGATGGGCCATCTCATGCGACAGCATGCGATGCACCGCCTCGAGCCGGCCCAGGACCTGCTCGACCCGGTGGCCGACCCAGCGTTCCGGTTGGCCGCGGACCCGGATCGGGACATCGTGGCGCTGTACCTTCCGTATCCTCTCGCGGTGGGCATCCGGCTCGATCTCGGCGGGTATCGCGTCAGCGCATGGGACCTCCACGAACGGGCTCCCCTGGTCGTCGATGCGACGATCGAAGACGGCGGCACGCGTCTCGCGCAGCTGTTCTCGGTATCCGACCAGCTGGTCATCGCGGAGCGGACGGGGTGACGCTGCAGCGCATCCTGGTCACCGGCGGTGGCGGTCGCGTGGGACGCGCGGTGGTCGCGCGACTGCTGGATGCGGGCCACCCCGTGACGACGCTGTCACTGGCCGACGCGGTGCCGCAGCAGGGGGTGCGGGTCGTGCGGGGCGACGCGCGGGACCCAGCCATCGTGGCGGACGCGCTCGAGGATGTGGAGGCCGTGGCCCACCTGGCGGCGATCCCGACGCCCCGAGGGCGCCCCGCGCCCGAGGTGTTCGCCAACAACGTGACCGCCACGTTCAGCGTGCTCTGGACGGCCGCCGAGCGCGGGGTACGCCGGTTCGTCATCGCCAGCAGCGTGAACGCCATCGGGCTGCTGTTCCACCCCCACCGACCGCTGCCCGCGCGCTATCCGCTGGATGAGACGACACCCGCGGACATCGCCGACCCGTACTCCCTGTCCAAGGCTACGGACGAGGCGACCCTGCACGCCGTGTGCCGTGCGTTCGGCGGGTCGGGCGTGGCGCTTCGGATGCCGCTCATGGTCGCGCCCGCCGATGCCGCGGGGCTCACCACCTGGGCCCGCGAGCACGACGCCGATGGCGCCCGGGATGGCTGGGGCTGGCTCGACGTGCGCGACGGTGCGGAGTGCTTCCAGCTCGCGCTCGACGGCGCGTACGAGGGTGTCCATGTCCTCCAGGTCGCGGCACCCACGACCCTCCAGGAGCGATCGACGGCGGAGCTCCTGGCGCGGTACGCGCCGGGCGTCCCGGTCCGGGGCGCGCTCACGGGTCATGCCGCACCCATCGACACCGGACGTGCCCGCAGCGTGCTGGGGTTCGAGCCACGCCACCTTGTGCCAGGAGAGGTCACCTGATGCGTATCACCGCGGTCGAGACGTTCGTCCTGGACGAGCGACAGGTGCTCGTGCGGATCGCGACCGACGAGGGCCTCACAGGATGGGGGGACGCGACCCTCGAGCACCGGCCCGGCTCGGTCACCGCGGCGATCCGCGAGCTGGGCGGGTACCTCATCGGCGCGGACCCGCTCCACGTCAGCGCGCTCTGGGAGCGCATGATGCGGGGTGGCTTCTATCGTGGCGGCGCGGTCCTGTCATCCGCGGTCTCGGGTGTCGACATCGCGCTCTGGGACCTGCGCGGACGCTGGCTCGGCCAACCCATCCACGTGCTACTCGGGGGACCGTGCCGGGACCGGGTCCGCTTGTACACCCACGCATGGGGGCCACCGGACAGGACGGGTGGCCCGGACCGTGCGCGGATGCTGGTCGCCGAGCGCGGGTACACCCTCGTCAAGACAGCCATCGCGGGCCCCGTCGCGTTCCTCGACACGCCGGCGCAGGTGGCGCGCTTCACGACCGACCTCGAGGCGCTCCGGGATGCCATCGGCCCGGATGCCGACTTCGGCATCGACCTCCACGGCCGGGTGTCGCTGCCCCATGCGCGCCGGCTGGCGGACGCGGTCGCCCACACGCGCCCCGCGTTCTTCGAGGAGCCGGTCCGGCCGGAGCACCAGCTGCACCTCGCATCGCTGGTCGCCGCGACCTCGATCCCCATCGCGACCGGGGAGCGGCTGTTCAGCCGCCAGGAGTTCCGACCCGTGCTCGAGGCGGGTGTCGCGATCATCCAGCCCGACCTCGCGCACGCCGGGGGCATCACGGAGGTCTACCGGATCGCGGCCGCGGCGGGCGCGTATGACGTCCAGGTGGCGCCCCATTGCCCGCTCGGTCCGGTGGCGCTCGCCGCGTGCCTCCAGCTCGACCTGGCGATCACCGAGTTCTACGCCCAGGAGCACGTCATCGACCTGACGGGCCCCGACTCACCGGACCTGCGCATCCTGCGCGACCCATCGGTGCTGCTGCCGGTCGAGGGGCATGTCCCCCGGCTCATGGGCCCGGGCCTCGGCATCGAGATCGACGAGGAGGCGGTCCGGGCCGCGGACCGCGGGGATGTGGGGATCCCGAAGGGCATCCCCCAGTGGAGCCACCCGGACGGGTCGTTCGCCGAATGGTGACCCGTGGCGGGTCCGGTCGGCGGACGGTGCGCATCAGCGACGTGGCCGCCGCCGCCGGCGTGAGCAAGGCGCTGGTGTCCTACGCCCTCAACGACCGACCCGGCGTCCGGGCCTCCACGCGAGCGCACATCGTGAGCGTCGCGCGGAGCATGGGCTGGAAGCCCAGCCTCCAGGCGCGCGCGCTGTCGTCGTCGCGGGCGTACGCCATCGGCCTCGTGTTCCGCATCACCCCCGAGGCGCTCGCCGCGGACCAGTACTTCACGAGCCTCATGGCGGGCCTCCAGAGCGTGCTCTCGACCTCGGAGTACTCGCTCGCATCGGAGGTCGTCGGCTCGCCGGATGCCGAGGTGAACGCC
>JBEVIK010000188.1:0-4222 GCA_040510715.1 Candidatus Limnocylindrales bacterium | reverse complement strand
CGAGGCGTTCTTCGTCCAGTACCACCGCGTGCACGGTCGGGAGTTCCGGCCGATCCACCGCCGTGGGGCGGCTGTCGCACGCGCTCTCATCGGTACGAGCGTCCGATCCCGCGCCGCTACATAGGTCGTCCATCCAGGTCGGTCACGTTCCGGTCGCCGATGGCACGTCGCAGCATGGACAGGCCCGCGTCGTGCATCTCGTGTCCTCCCGAGGACGAGCACAGCGGTGCCAGGACGCGCGGCACGATGCCGCCGTCCCATAGGAGCAGCGCGCTCGCGAGGACGTAGAGCGAGCCGGGCAGGTTGACGAACCTGGTCGCGATGACCGACGCATAGCGGCCGCGACCGTCTCGGATGTGGTCCACGATCAGCGGCACGGTGCCCGGGTCTCGGCGGTGACGAACCCCTCCTGCACGTCGACGACGACCAGCGCCGCTGGCTCCCTGGTCACCATGAGCCCTCACCCACCTCGCTGACGCACCTCGCGCTCCGGGTCCCACGATGAACCCCGGCGGATCGCCGCCGATCCGGCGCCGCTCGGACGGAGCATCGCGATCGCGTGTCGATCGGCGACCCGCGGTCGGGGCGCACATCGCTGTCACGCGATCGCAAGCGCGCCACCGCGCTCGGATGTCGCGGCACGACGCGGCCCGGGCGGAACATCGAGTGACCCAGGGCGCGGTCCCGCCGCGACGCTCTGCCGGAGCCTCCCGTGAGGGGCGTGCGGCTCCCGTCGCGGCCACGGTCCAGGGGCCTGGAGACGACCCGTACCTTCAGCAAGAGAGCGACCCATGATCCGCGCAGTGCCCACCACATCCACCGATGAGCGACGTGAATCCCGACGGGGCGAGCCAGCGCCGCCCGTCCGACCTCGCTCCACCATCGCCCTGGTCGGCACGTATCCACCGCGGGCGTGCGGCATCGCCACGTTCACACGCGACCTGCGCTCGGCGCTGCTTCCGCTGGTCGAGGGCGACCTGCCGGTCATCGCACTCGACCGCTCGAATGGCGCCGATCCCGAGCGATACCCCGACGAGGTCGCGTTCCGGGTCCGGCCACCGGGTATCTCCGCTCGCGACCTCAGGGCGGTCGTCGATCGTCACGACGTAGGCGCCCTCCTGGTCCAGCACGAGTTCGGCATCTTCGGCGGTCCCAACGGTCGGGACGCCATCGACCTCATCGTCGCGGCCGGGGTGCCGGTCATCACCACCCTGCACACCCTGCCCCTGGAGCCGACGTCGGAGCAGGCCATGGTGCTCGAGGCGATCGGCGCCCTGTCCGCCCGTACGGTCGTGATGAGCGAACGCGGGCGCCACCTCGCGATGGAGCGATACGGCTTCGAGCCGAGGCGCCTCGCGAAGGTCGCGCACGGTGTCCCCGACCTGCCCCTCGTCGCGACGGGACCGGCCAAGGCCGCATGGGGCCTGCCGGATGCCCCCACGATCCTGAGCTATGGCCTGCTCAGCCCCAACAAGGGCCTCGTGACCGCCATCGACGCGATGGCCGGGATCGTCGCGGCGGTGCCCGACGCGAGGCTCATCATCGCGGGGGCCACCCATCCCGAGATCGTGCGCCAGCACGGCGAGCGCTATCGCCGGTCGCTCATCGACCAGGCATCGCGCCTCGGTGTCTTGGACCACGTCGAGTTCATCGACCGATACCTGACGACACAGGAGCTGCACGGGCTCCTGCTCGCCTCGGATGTGTTCATCGCCCCGTACGCGGACTCCGCGCAGATCACCTCGGGCACCCTCGCCGCCGCCCTGGCATCGGGGCGGGCCATCGTGGCGACGCCCTTCGAGCATGCTCTCGAGCTCCTCGCCGACGATCGGGGACGCCTCGTGCCGTTCGCGGATGCCGACGCACTCGCGGGCGCGGTCACCGAGCTCCTCACGGACGAGGCCGCTCGCATGGGGATGCGCGAGCGTGCGTGGGCGCATGGCAGGACGATGGTGTGGCCGGCGGTCGCGGCGGCCTATGCCGGGATGGCGGAGGGCGTGATCGCCGGGAGCCTGACGGGCGCCCGATGAGCATCTCGCTCACCGGCTCCGGGCCCACCCGGACGTTCCTGCCGGTCCTGCCGGTGTCGCGGCTCCACCTGGGGCGGATGGCTGGCTCGTTCGGGATGTTCCAGCATGCTCACGGTCGCCTGCCCGCGCCCGCGCACGGCTACTGCACCGACGACATGGCCCGGCTCGTGATGGTCGACCTGCACCAGCAGGGGCGTGATCCGTCCTCGGGGATCCTCGACTCGATCGAGTCCTCGTTGCTGTTCCTCGAGGAGGCGTTCGCGCCCACATCGGGTCGGTTCCGCAACTTCAGGGCCGCCTCTGGTGCATGGCTTGACGCGTCCGGGACCGACGACAGCCTGGGTCGCGCGATCCAGGCGCTCGGATGCGTGATGAGGCTCGCGCCGGAGCGCGACCAACGCCAGCGAGCCCAGCGGCTCCTCCGTGGGTCCCTGCCGGCGGGGGCGGGCGTCCGAGCTCCACGACCGATGGCGTACGTGATCCTCGGCTGCCTCGACGCGGATGCGGGGGGCATGGCGTGGGCTCTCGCTGCCGCCGAGCATCTCGCCCAGCGACTCGGCGCCATGATCCCGCACGACCCGTCGCACTGGCCGTGGCCGGAGGATGTCGTGACCTACGACAACGGCGTCATCCCCCAGGCCCTCATCGCGGCCGGGCGCCGCTTCGGACGCGACGGGCTCACGACGACCGGGCTGCGCTGCCTCGACTGGCTCATGGCCGCCCAGCTCGGCGCCGGGCATCTCCGGCCGGTCGGCAATCGCGGCTGGTGGCTCAAGGGTGGCCGGCCAGCGCGCTTCGATCAGCAGCCCATCGAAGCCGCCTCATTGCTCGGCGCTGCTGCCACCGCATTCGGGGTCGCGGCCGACCCGCGATGGCTCGACATGGCCGGTCGGTGCCTTGCCTGGTTCGTGGGCGATAACGACCTGGGAGCGGCCATCGCCGACCCGGACGACGGCAGCTGCCGGGATGGGCTCGGCGAGCGGGACGTCAATCCGAATCGGGGCGCGGAATCGACGCTGGCCTGGCTGCTCAGCGTGGAGACCGCGGCGCGCCTCGCGGCGAGCGCGGCCGGTCCTTCAGGGCTGGTCGACCTCGCGGTAGGTCGACGGGGTGGGGCACGAGCTGCGGACGTAGTCCAGGACCTCTGACAGGCGGGCGGTCGCGAGACACACGCTCGTGTCGGCGGCCCCGTAGTACAGCCGGAGCTCGTCCGCCGCTTCGTCCACGACCCACCCGGTCGGGAACACGACCTGGCTGACGTCACCGACGAGCTCGTACACCTCCCGCGGTCCAAGGATCCATTCATCGCTGCGTCGGATGACCTGCCGGGGGTCATCCAGGTCGAGCAGCGCGAGGCCCGCCCGATAGATGGAGCCGCCGGCGGTCTGGTGCACGCCGTGATACATGATCAGCCATCCGTCCGGGGTCTCGAGCGGCGGAGGCCCGAGGCCGACCTTGCCCGCGTCCCACCAGGCACCGTCGCGTGCCGGGAGGACCAGGCTCAACTCGCCCCAGTGCCGGAGGTCCGGTGAGTACGACAGCCAGATATGGGCACCGCCGCGGACCGGGACCGGGCGGTGCAGGAGGGCCCAACGGCCGTCGAACCTCCTGGGGAAGAGCGCCGCGTCCTTGTCCTCGGGAGGCATCGCCGGCCCGAGGCGCTCGAACACCCGGAAATCCTGTGTGAGGGCAAGCGAGACCAGTGGTCCGCGCCTGCTGTAGGCGGTATAGGCGACCGCGTACCGGGACAGCTCGGGCAGCCACGTGATCCTGGGGTCCTCGACGCCCCACACCTCTTCCGGATGTTCCTCGGGGTCGGGCATCAGGACGGCATCGGCGTCCAGGCGCCAGCCATCGACGCCGTTCCGACTGCGTGCGACCTGGAGGTGGGAGATGCCGCGTCGGTCCTCGACCCGCAGCAGCAGCACGGTGTCGCCGTCCTCGAGGGTGGCGCCCGGATTGAACACGGTGTTGGCCGGCCGCGGCAGGTCCTTCGGCGTGAGGATGGGGTTGGCGGCGTGTCGCCGGAAGAGCTCGTTACCTTGCATGGCCCCCTTTGCCTTGTTGACCCCGACGTGTCGATGGTACCCGCTGGCTCCTGCCGGAGATGGGACCGCGGGGGCCGTGCAGGGCCCCCGCGGTTCGTGCGCGGGCGTGTGTCAGGCGGGTGCCGGCGAGGGCGGTGGCTCGAT
>JBEVIK010000187.1:0-4068 GCA_040510715.1 Candidatus Limnocylindrales bacterium | reverse complement strand
GCCATGGCTGCCGCCATGCACGGCTCGCCGACGGTCGAGGTCGACCGTGTGCCGGACACCCGGGACCTGCCGCACTGGGAGCGGCCAGAGGCCACCGTCGAGCGCATCGTCCGGTTCCTCGACGACCCGCGCTCGGGCGAGGACGGGTCGTTCAGCCCTCGGGGACCGTCAGCTCCCCTGGCGCCGTGATCGCGACGCCCGGTCCGCGGTCATACGCCATCGCCGCTCGATAGACCGCCGCCGAGTCGTCCGCGCACACGACCACCAGGTCGCCCGGCTGTGCGCGTCGCAGCCCGCGCTCGGCCGCCTGAAGCTCCTGCAGCACCGCCTCCGCACGCTGGCAACGCGCGCCGGCCGTGCGCGCGGCGCGCACGCCCTCGAGCACGATGCCCGCCGTCTCGCCGGGCCGCCGTCCCCGCAGGTTGACGTCCTCCCGGACCAGGATCTCGTCGAAGGCGGTCGCCGCGATGGCGCCGTACTCCCGCATGTCCTCGTCGCGCCGGTCGCCGGGGATGCCGATGATGCCGATGGACCGGCCCCGCCATGCCCCCTCCTCCGTGCCGGGCTCGGGTGCGCGGCCCGTCCGCCCCCGGCGTCGGCCGTGACCGGTCATGGTCAGGCGCACGAACTCGGCGAGGCGACGCATGCCGTCGACGTTGTGGCTGTAGTCGATGACCACCTTGAAGCCCGCCACATCGAGCTCGTTGAGCCGTCCCGGGGCCTGGAAGTACGACGTCGTGAAGGTGCGCAGGCCCTGGCGGATGTCATGGAGGTGCGCGCCGGCAGCCCACGCGGCTGCCGCGGCGGCCAGCGCATTCGCGACGTTCATCCGGGCCCGGCCGTCCAGCGTGGCGGGGATGAGGTGGGAGTGGATGAGGGGCATGGTGCGCGATCCCTGGCGCAGCGCGAGCAGCTCGCCTTCGGGCGACTCGAGCACGACCATCGCCGCGCCGCCCCGGCCGCAATGGCCGTCCACACGGTCGAACCCCTCTTCGCCCTTCCGGGTCTGCATCGTGAAGTAGATGACCCGGCCGTCGCAGCGGCGCGCCATCCGGGCCACGAGCGGATCGTCGGCGTTGAGCACCGCCGCGCCGTCGCGAGGCACGGCGTCGACGAGGACCCCCTTGACCGCCGCCAGCCCCTGGAGCGTGTCCACCCCGCCCAGGCCGAGATGGTCGGCGCTGATGTTGGTGACCACCGCGATGTCGTTCCGGTCGTAGCCCAGGCCCTCCCGCAGGATGCCGCCCCGGGCGACCTCGAACACCGCCGTGTCGACGGTGGGGTTCTGGAGCACGGTCCGGGCGCTCCGGGGCCCGGACATGTCGCCCTTCCGGGTCAGCCGGCCGTCGATGACGATGCCGTCGGTCGAGGTCATGCCCACGCGCCGGCCCATGAGCTTGAGGACGTGGGCGATCATGCGCACCGTGGTGGTCTTGCCGTTGGTGCCGGTCACGCCGATGATCGGGATGCGCGCGGGTGTGCCCGGTGGGAACAGCAGGTCGATGACCGGCTTGGCCACGTATTGCGGCTCGCCCTCCGTCGGGTTGGTGTGCATCCGGAAGCCGGGCGCGGCGTTGACCTCCACGATGGCGCCGCCCTGCTCGCGCACGGGCACGCCCATGTCCGGCACGATGAAGTCGATACCCGCGATGTCGAGACCGACGGTCCGGGCGGCCGTCTCCGCGATCTCCACGTTGTCGGGGTGCGCGTCCAAGGTCCGGTCGATGGCGGTGCCGCCCGTGGACATGTTGCCGGTGAGCGCGAGCTGGACGCGGGCCCCCTCCGGTGGCACCTCGTCCATCGTCCAGCCCTGCTTCGCCACGAGCGCGATGGCCGCCTCGTCTACGCTGATCCGGGTGAGCACCTTCTCGTGTCCCAGCCCGCGCCGCGGATCGGCGTTGGCGATGTCCACGAGCTGCGTGATGGTGTGCTCGCCGTCGCCCGTGACGCCCGCCGGCACCCGCTCCGCGACGGCGACCATGCGCCCCCCGATGACCAGCACCCGGTGGTCGGCACCGGTGACGTACGTCTCCACGACCACGTCCCCACCACGGCTCTCGCGGAGGGCGATGGGGAACGCCTTCCGGACATCGTCCTCGGAGCGCAGGTCCAGGCACACGCCCCGTCCGTGGTTGCCGTCGAGGGGCTTGACCACGACCGGGAACCCGATGCGCACCGCCGCCCGGACCGCATCCTCGGCCTCGTCCACGGTCTCCGATCGCGGCACCGGCAGGCCCGCGGACGCCAGGAGCTGGTTGGTGAGCGCCTTGTCGGAGGCGATGTCCACCGCGATGGCGGACGTCATCGAGGTCATCGTGGCGCGGATGCGCTGCTGGTGCCTCCCCTGCCCCAGCTGCACCAGGCTGTGGCGATCGAGCCGGATCCAGGGGATGTCGCGCGACACCGCCTCATCGATGATGGCCTGTGTCGAGGGCCCGAACGCCGAGCGCTCCGCGATGCGGATGAGCCGCTCCAGCGCACGAGGGAGGTCCAGCTCCGCCTCCGGGTCATCGGGCGCGACGAGGTGGTCCACGAGCGCCACGGCTATCCGCCCCGCCTCGAGGCCCACCGTCTCCTCGCGGTACTCGAAGATGACGTCGTAGCGACCGCGCTCGCCGGTGGAGCGCGTCTTGCCGATCCGCACGTCTGTCCCCGCGAGGCACTGGAGCTCGAGCGCGATGTGCTCTGCGACGTGGCCCATCCAGGTACCGTCCCGGAGACGCTCGAAGAAGCCGCCCCGGCGGCCCAGCGAGCAGGCGTGGTCCTCCATCGTGGGCAGGATCGCCATCAGCGCCTCGTTGAAGCCCGGGATGGTGTTCGAGGGGTAGTCCTCGAGGACCCCGAGGTCGACCGTCAACCGGATGACGGGCCGACGGACCCACACGTTGGGCCCGCGCAGCACGCGGGTGTCGAGGATGCGCAACGTCGGCGCGATGGGTCCCGCCGGGGCTGTCGCGGCCTCCGGATCGTCGGGCGCCGACTGGTCGCCCTCGCTGGCCGGGACGGCGGTGTCGACCTCCGGGTCCAGGGTCGCGTCAGCCTCGGCCATCCCGTGTGTCTCGGTCAGCTCGAAGCGAGCGCGTCCATGTCCAGGGCCCGCAGCGCCGGCGCGGCGATGCGCACGCGGCGACGCAGGTCGAAGCGGTAGCCCACGGGCAGCGAGTGGAGCACCACGTTGCTGATCATGATCGGGCGATGCGCCCGGACCTCCCAGGCGTCGGTCTCCGACTCCGAGCCGTCGACGATGGTGATCGAGCGACGGCCGATGACCTCCATGGTCATATCCGGGCTGACCACGGCTGCCGTGTCCTCGTCGATGCCCATGCCCAGCAGCGCGGGGTTCTGGGCGATGGTGGCCAGCAGTCGCCCGAGCCGGTTCCGCTGCTGGAAGTGCTGGTCGATGATGACCCCCGGCAGGATGCCCAGGCCCGCCGCCATCTGGACCATGCGCTGCTTGGGTGTCCCCCCGCTGGCCCCGAAGGCCACCATGTGGCTGGACATCGCGGACGCGCCGGCGCTCGTCCCGGCGACGACCGAGCCATGCCGGTGTCGTTCGGCGATGGCCTGTGCGACGACGGTGCCGCCGATGGTCGAGGACAGCCGCAGCTGGTTGCCCCCGGTCAGGAACACGCCCGTCGAATCCTGGACGGCGCGTGCCGAGTCCTCGTCGTTGGCCTGGGCGCGTGTCGTGGCATGGATGGGCGTGACATGCGCGGCGCCCAGCTCCGTGAACACCTTGCGATACATCTCGCCCGCGAGCGGGCCCAGGGACGAGGCGCTGCTGATGACCGCGATGCGCGCGTCCTGCCCTCCGGCGAGCGCGACGAAGCGGCTGAGGATGATCCGCTCGCGGACCTTGTCCTCGGCCCCTCCGATGACGATGACGTGCCCCTCAGACACAGACTGATACCCTCGCGTGGCGTGCTCCGGGGGCAGTCTACCAACCCGGTTGGCAGCCAGACCGGGCCTACATGGACACGCGCCCTACGATCGCCGTGGGGCACAGGGACGCGCGGGGCCGGGGAGGTCGTAGACGTCTGCTCGGACGGCTCCCTTCCCGGGCTCGCG
>JBEVIK010000186.1:0-3245 GCA_040510715.1 Candidatus Limnocylindrales bacterium | reverse complement strand
GATCGCGGGTGCTCGGCGCGCGGCTCGCGGACGGCACATCCATCCCGGCAGCCGATGTCGTGGTGGCGGCCGGACCATGGAGCCCAGCGTTGGCGGACCCGTCGCGGCGATGGAGGCCCATCCGGCCGCTGTGGGGGGTCGTGGTCACGGTCGACCTGGCCACGCCACCCCGCCACGTCGCCGAGGAGGCGGTGAGCAGCGTCGGGGCGGCGCACGACCCACCCGGAACGGACGACCCCTCGTCGGGCGTCATGTTCAGCCTCGTGACGGCTTCCAGGGCGAGCTCGCTGGGGTCCGCGTTCCTGGAGCACGAGCCGGACCCCGCGGCGCTCGGCGATGCCATCGTGGTGCGTGGCGCCCGCTTCGTGCCCGCGGTGGCGTCGGCGCCACGGACGGGTGTGCGTGTGTGCGCTCGGCCGCTCAGTCTCGACGGCCGGCCGCTCCTCGGGCGCATCGGCTGGTCTGATGGCCTGTGGATCGCCGCGGGGCACGGGCCATGGGGCATCTCGACCGGGCCGGGCAGTGCCACGCTCGTGGCGGACCTCATCCTGGGTCGTGCATCGGGGCCGCCACCGGAGCTCGATCCAAGTCGCTTCGGTGACCCGTGGTGAGCCTCAGCGGTCGGCGGTACGGACCAGGGCCTGCACGCTCGGGATCACGAGCGCGTCCGGCTCGAGCACCACGAGCCCGTCCGCGACGAGCTCGGAGAGCAGCTTGTTGACGCTCTGACGGGTGCCGCCGATCATCGAGGCGAGGTCGCTCTGGGTGTAGGGCCAGTCGAGGCGTACCTCGTCCGCCCCCGGCGAGGCGTCACCCGCGAGCCTCGCCAGTCGCATCGCGAGGCGCCCGGCGAGATCGAGGAAGTGCAGCTCCTCCACGTGGCGCGTCAGTCGCCGGAGCTCGTGCGCAAGCCCCGCGAGGAGCGCGACGCGCAGCCCGCGATCGTGGTCGAGGAGGTCCAGGAAGGCATCCCGCGGCAAGGCGAGCGTGGTGGTGGCCTCGAGCGCGACCGCGGTCGCCGAGCGCGACGCGCCGTCGAGGAGGGCGAGCTCGCCGAAGAAGTCACCCGGCCGGAGCGTGGCGATGATCGCCTCCTCGCCCTCCGGCGATGGCAGCGTGATCTTGACCGAGCCCTCGTCCACGATATGGAGCGAGTCGCCCGGGTCGCCCTGGTGGAAGATCACCTCGTTGCGCCGGAAACGGCGTTGCCGGAGCCGGCCCGCGAGCTGCTCGAGTGCCGCGTCGCCCGCCACGCGGAACAGCGCGCACTGGCGCAGGCTCTCGATCGCGAGCGAACCGTCCAACGTTCCTCCTTGCGTGCCGTGCGGCCCATCCACGATGCGCAACCACCCGTCCAGCCGTCAAGTCCGGCCGGCCGCCTCTCACGTCAACCGCGTGCGAAACCCCCCCGATACAGGGCGAGCAGGCTGCTCGACAGATCCGGCCCCGAGCCGACCAGCTCGAGGAAGTCCTCCCGCTCGAGCGCGAACAGGCGCGCATCCGAGCGTGCCGTGACGCTCGCGGTCCGGGCCGAGCCCGTCAGCAGTCCGATCTCCCCGAACGGGTCCGTCGGACCAAGCTCACGCAGGGAACGCTCGGTCCCGTCGTCGGCGGTCTGGGTGACCTCGAACGTCCCCTCATCGATGACGTAGAACCGGTCGGCCGTGTCGCCCTGGTGGATGACGACCGTGCCAGCCACGACCGGCAGCTCCACCATCCGGCGCGCTGCGGTCTCGAGGCGGGCGGACGTGGCGCCGCCGAGGATCGTCTGCCGCAGGAGCGCCACGCGGGCCGGATCCAGCCCCGGCTGCGCATCGAGCGCAGATGGCGCACCCAGCGCGGCCTGGCGCCGGAGGATGGACACCCCGACGACCGCCGCGAGCACCAGGGCCGCACCCATCCCGGCGAGGACGGGGGTCAGTCCCCACCAGCCCGCGAGCACGGGTGCGAGGAGCGAGCCCAGCAGCGCCGAGGTGACACCGGTCATCTGCAGCAGTCCCATCGCGCGGCCGCGGAGCGCATCCGGGATCTGGCGCTGCACCACCGTCGTGACCACGATGTCCATGATGATCACGGCGCCGACCGCGATGCCCACTGCCAGCAGCGCCAGGCCCAGGCTCACGGTCAGGGAGAGGACGAGGAACCCGGCTCCCGCGATGACGGCACTGCCCAGGAGCGGCACATCCAGCCGGCGTGCCACGAACCAGCCCGCGATGATCCCTGCCACGACCCCGCCGACGCCGGTCGCGGCCTCGAGATAGCCGACGGCTTCCGGACCTGCATGGAGCTGGTCGATGGCCAGCATCACCAGCAGGATGCTCAGGCCGATGCCGGTGAGGTTGGTCGCAGCGTCCACGACGATGGGTCCGGCCATCCGGCGCACCAGCTCGGTCCGAGTGACGCCGGTCGGCTCCGGCTCGCCGTCGCCGGCCGTGCCCGGGTCAGCCACGGTCCCAGGCGCGCGGGCCAGACCCGACGGCAACGTCATCAGCACGACCGCGACGACCGCGAACGACGCCGCGTTGAGCAGGAACGCCCAGCCGAGCCCGCCCGCCGCGATGAGCAGGCCGGCGATGGCGGGACCGATGAAGTAGGCCAGGTTGTCGAGTGTCGCCCACAGGCTGTTGGCAGGGCCAAGGTCCCGCTCATCGGCGACCACGATGGGCAGGTAGGCACCGATGGCCGGTCCGAAGAAGGCGCTGGCGCACGCGGCCAGGATGGCCACCACGATGATGCCCAGCACGGGTGCATCCGCCGCGACCAGCGCCGCGAGAACCACCATGAGGGCGCCGCGCGTGATGTCCGTGACGAGCAGGATGCGGCGGCGGTCGAAGCGATCCGCCACCACGCCGGCCGGCACCGACAGCACCACGAATGGCAGGAGCCGTGCCGCACCCACGATGCCCAGCACCACGGGGTCGCTCGTGACCTGGTAGACGACGACCATGATCGCGACCAGGTAGAGCCAGTCGCCGATCGAGGAGACGAATTCGCCGAACAGCAGCCGCACGAGTGCCCGGTTGCGGAGCACCCGCCGATACGCAGAACCGCTGTCCAAGCCGCCGAGCCCCTCCGTCACGACATCGTTGCCGCGCAGTCTGACGGACCGGCTGGACCGTCGTGGTGTCGGCGATGCGACAGGGCCCCTGTCCACCCATCGACCGGATGGTCGTCCCATCTTCGACCACCGGCGTGTCCGTCAGCCGATCGCTCCGGGAGGGTCGGCGGCCGCACCATGCCGGTCA
>JBEVIK010000185.1:0-3542 GCA_040510715.1 Candidatus Limnocylindrales bacterium | reverse complement strand
CCACCGATGGCACGACCGAGGTGCTTCGATGGGACCTGCTCGGCGCGTGGCCCACGGAGTGGCGTGCGGCCCCGCTCGATGCCATGGCCCGGGAGGTCGCCATCGAGAGCCTGACCCTCGTCTACGAGTCCATCACGCGTGCCTAGGCCGGCGTGAGCGATCCAGCTGAGGGCACGGACGCGACGACCGGACCGGCCGCCCCGGCGCCGGCACCGCCGGACGACCCACCGCACGCGCCACCGCCGGTCACCTGGCGGCGATCGGCGCCACCCGCCGACTGGGTCGAGCGGGTACGGCTGGCCGCCCCCGGTCTCCTCGAGCATTTGGAGGACGCGGATGCCGGGCGATGGGCCGTGACGGACGACCTGCCGCTGGTGGTGCCGGAGCCGCCTGGCGTGGCCATGCGTGACCAGGCGCCGATCGAGGGGAGCACGCCGGTCGGTCCCGCGGCGGTGGCGGATGGGCCGCGCGTGCCGCCGCGCGCCCAGGCACCGGACCTGCCGCTCCGGGCCTCCGCCCGACCGACAGCCCCCGCCCGACCGATCGAGGGAACCGAGGGAAGGAGCCGCCGTGACGCCCGGCGGCCGGCCGACCCCGACGTCCCGGACGCACGGGAGCTTGCGCGGCCTCGTCCCCTGTCCCTCCCTGCCACGCCGGGTGGGCGAACGGCGGCGGGACCGCTGCAGCTCGCGATCGGGCACCAAGCGGCGCGCGGCGAGCTCGAGCTCGCGGATCCGACCGGACCCCGGGACCCGCCACCACTCGCGTTCACAGCGCCCGCCACGCTTGCCCGGCCGATGACCGAGCAACGCGCTCGCTGGCCGCACCCACCCGCGGTTCGCTCGCCGTCGGCAGCCGGGTATCCCGATCCGGTCCGATCGAGGCGCGTCCAGGGTCTCGTGGCCGCCGGCATGGCACCACGCACCCGCGCGGCCGAGCCCGCTCGTCTCCCGCCCGACGATGCCGATCCCTGGCCATCGTTGCCCGCGCTCGACGACGAGCCTGCGATGGATGCCGCCGGCCGCCCTCACGACCTCGAGCGCCAGGTGCGCCTGCGCGCCGAGCAGCGGCGGCTGTAGCCGGTCATGGAGCGCGCGTGCTTCCTGCTCGAAGAGACCGGCCAACGGCTGAGCTGCCTGCTCAACCCGGACAGCCTCGTCGTGCGACGGCTTGCCGGGGTGCTGCCGCGCAGGTCCATCGGTGGGCGGCTGACGGGCGCCGGGCTCACGGATGACCCCGTGCTGTTCACGGGCGGGGGTAGCACCCACCTCGAGCTCGACCTGCTGTTCGACACCCAGCTCGACGGGTCCACCGTGATGACGACCGACGTGCAGGACCTGACGCGACCCCTGTGGGAGCTCGCCGAGAACGTGGCATCGGTGGACGGTGCCCCACGGCTGCGGACCGTGCGCCTCGTGTGGGGCAAGTCGTGGAACGTGCCGGCGGTGGTGGTCGCCGTCGCCGAGCGCTTCGAGCGCTTCGACCCATCGGGATCCCCCCAGCGCTCGTGGCTCCGCCTGCGCCTCCTGCGCGTCGCCGGGACGGCCGCGACGAGCGCCACGGTCGCACAGCCCGCCACCGGGTTCGCGGTGCCACCTGATGGGTCGGTGCCCGAGGACCAGGAGATCATCCACCAGGTCCAGGGCGGTCCCACCGCGGCGGACGCCGCGGATGGCGACGGTGACCCGGCCGCGCCGCCGGTGGGTGAGCGCCTCGACCTCATCGCCGCGCGGTACTACGGGGAGCCCGCCTTGTGGCGGGTCCTCGCCGCCTACAACGGCATCTCGGACCCCACGCGCATCCCGCCGCCCTCGACGGTCCGGATCCCGCCCCTCGCCACGCTCCGGACCCTGTGATGTCGCTCACGCCGGCACAGCCGCCCCAGGTCCGGCTCGAGGTGGGCGGAACGACGCTGCCGGGACCGACGGCCGCAGCGCTGGTGGCGCTGCATGTCCGCCAGGTCCTCGCGGAGCCGTCCCTGTGCGAGCTGGTGTTCGCCCAGCCGCCCGGACCGCTCGACGCCGCAGACACCCTGACCCCCGGGGCGACCCTCGGGGTCACCATCGCCGGCCAGGCGACCCCGCTGTTCGAGGGCGACATCACGGCCGCCGAGCACGTCTACGAGCCCGATCGGGGTCGCACGCTGCGCATCCGCGGCTACGACCGGCTCCACCGGCTGCGCCAGCGCCAGCAGGTGCGCGTGTTCGAGGACACGAGCGCCGGTCACCTCGCCCAGGTCCTCGGCGCGGACGCGGGCCTGAGCGTGGACGCGGCCATCGAGGGACCGACCATCGCGCGTCTCGTCCAGGACCGCAGGACGGACCTGGGGCTCCTGACCATGGTGACCGAGTCCGCCGGCCTGTACCCGGTGGTGCGTGGGGACACGCTCCACCTCGTCTCGCTCGAGGGTCTCGCGGAGGAGGCGCCGAGGCTGTTCCTGGGCCGCACCCTCTACGAAGCATCCTTCGAGGCGAACGCGGGTCCGGCGCTCGACACCGTGACCGCCACCGGCTGGGATGCCACCACGGGGGTCCCCGTCACTGCGGCGGCGAGCCCCGCGCGCTCGGGACGCACGTCGCCCGCGGTGGCGCCGGCCTCGGCGCTGGGCACCGATCCCCGTGACCTCGTGGACGTGGCGGCACCCACGACCGACCGGGCGCAGGCACGCGCGCAGGCCGAGCTCGACCGCAGCGCCGCGGCGAGCGTCGTGTTCCGGGGTGTCGCGATGGGCGACCCGCGGCTGCGGCCGGGCACCCCCGTCGAGGTGGAGGGCGTGGATGCCAGGTTCGCCGGGCGGTACGTGGTCGTCGAGGCGGAGCACACCATCGATGCCGAGCGGGGGTACCTGTGCCGGCTGTCGAGCGCGCCTCCGGAGCCCCGCACCGAGCCCGCGGGTCCAGTCCACGCGGTGCTGGGGGTCGTGCGGGACATCGACGACCCCGACGGGCTGGGCCGGGTGCGGGTCACCATCCCCACGCTGCGCGATGTCGAGTCGTCGTGGATGCAGGTGCTGACGGTCGGCGCTGGCGCCGACAAGGGCCTCGTGGCGCTGCCCGAGGTGGACGACCGGGTGCTCGTGCTGCTGCTCCACGGCGACCCGGCACAGGGCGTGGTGCTGGGCGGTCTCTACGGGCCGGGGGGACCCTATGACACCGGGATCGAGGGCGGCAGGGTCCGCCGCACGAGCCTGCGCACGCCCGGCGGCCACCTGGTCCGGCTCGACGACGAAGCCGGGACGCTGCGGCTCGACGACGCCTCGGGCGGGTCGGTGGAGCTCGCCGACCACGCCATCCGGCTCGAGGACGCCAACGGCAACCACGTGGAGCTCACCCGCGACCGGGTCCGGGTGCACGCCGCCACCGACCTGGTGCTCGAGGCTCCCGGTGGCTCGGTGACCGTCCGCGGCAGCTCCGTGGACTTCGAGACGGCATAGGACGGGTGACGCGATGCGCTGGCTGACCGAGGACGCGAAGGTGGTGTGCACGCACCAGCTCGGTGATGTCCGGAACCAGCCAAGCCAGTCCCTGGTGACCGTCGATGGC
>JBEVIK010000184.1:0-4142 GCA_040510715.1 Candidatus Limnocylindrales bacterium | reverse complement strand
CTCCGAGCTGCGCTGGGTCCGCGGCGCGTCGTCCTCGCGGTCTCGTACGGCGCGGCCTTGGCATCGGTCGCCCTGGGTGCCCTCATCGGGACGCTCGCCATCGCGGGCTGGTCGCCGGCGCTCGCGGCGTGGGACGTGCTGCGACCGGCCCATGCCTGGATCAACGTGTTCGGGTTCCTGTCACTGGTCATCGCCGCCTCGCTCCTGCACCTGCTGCCGACGGTGGCAGGCACGCGCATCGAACGGACGCCGGTATCGACGCTGGTCCTGGTCGGGTTGATGACCGGCCCGCTCACCGTCGCCATCGGCTTCGTGATGCGAGTCACGCCGCTGGTCGTGGCCGGCGCTGCCCTCGTGGTCCTCGCGGCGCTCGCCCTCGTCTGGCACGCGGCGATGGTGCTGCGACGACGCGGCCGCTGGACCACCGACCGCCCCTGGCACCGCTTCGTCCAGTGGTCGCTGCTGGCGTCGGTGGGCTGGTTCGCGGTGGGAAGCGCCCTCGCGGCCGCGGTGGTCATCGGGTCCGGCGCTCCTGCGCGTGGCTGGGACTCGGCCGTCGTCCTGGGACCACTGGCGCTCGGGTGGGCGGCGCAGGCGCTGGTGGGCTCGTGGAGCCATCTCGTGCCCGCCGTGGGACCGGGCTCGCCGGATGTCCACGCGCGGCAACGGGCGATCCTGGGTCGTTGGGCGACCACGCGCGTGGTGCTCGCCCAGGTCGGCGTCGCGCTCGTGTCCGTGGGCGTCCCGACCGGCGATGGCCGCATCCTGCAGGTCGGGCTGGCCCTGGTCGGCGGGTGCGCCGTCGTGGCCGTCACGCTCATCGCGGCGGCCCTCCGCCCGATCGTCAGCCTGCCGTCACGTGGCGCCGCGCTTGACCGGAGTGGGACCATTCCTCGATAGCGGAGCCCGTGACCGGGGCCGCCCGGTGGCTTCGCAGGGAGGCGCCCATGCGCATGCCGACACCGTTCCCCGCGACGATCCTTCGTCCCCCGTCACCCACCGCCAGCTGCAGCTGCGAGCACTGGGGCGAGTGCGACTGCGACTGCCACGGGCGCTATTGCGATCCCTCGCTCCTGGTGTGCGACATCGCGTTCCAGGCTGATGAAGGAGGCATCGCGCGATGGGGCTGCCCGGGCTGTACCCCGGGCCAGGGCTCACCCCACTTCCTCGGCTGCGAGCTGCTGGGGTGGAGCGTGCCGCTCGAGTCGTCATCGACCCACTAGCACAGGGCCCGTCAGCCCCGCCTTGCCGCCAGTGCCTCGTCGAGACAGCGCAGGATGGCGTCCGCTGACCGGTCGATATCGTCCTCGGTCGTCCACCAGCTCGACACGGAGATGCGTGCCCAGGGCGTGCCCTTGAACACGGTCGTCCCGAACCAGGTCGTGCCCTCCCGCTGGACCCGAGCCGCGACGTCCCGTGTCAGGTCGGGGTCACCCAGGCCGACGAGGACCTGGTTGAGCACGACCTCGTTGGCGATGGTCACGCCGGGATGCCTCGCGAGACGGTCGGCCATGCGCACCGCGAGGTCGTGGTCCCGTTCGACCAGCGCGGCGATGCCCGCGGCGCCCAGCTCCCGGATGGCCGCCCACGCGGTGAACCCGCGCGCCCGCCGCGAGAGCTCCGGCACGTAGTCCCACGGGTCGCGGGTGGCCGCCGGCGCGGGGGGCAGGTACGCGGCGCTGGAGCCCATCGCGGCGCGATGCGCCGCGGCGTCGCGCACGAACGCGAACCCCGAGTCGTAGGGCACGTTGAGCCACTTGTGGCCATCCGTGGCCCACGAATCCGCGCCGTCGTGGCCCACGACGAGGTGTCGCAGCCTCGGGCTGGCGGCAGCCCACAGGCCGAACGCGCCGTCCAGGTGCAGCCACGCATCCGGCACACGCCGGACGACCTCGACGATGCGAGCCATCGGGTCGAACGCGCCGGTGTTCACCTCGCCCGCCTGTGCGCACACGATGAGCGGTCCGGTATGGCCCTCGAGCATCGCGGCCAGGGCGCCTGGGTCCATGCGGCCCTGGTCGTCGGTGGGTACCCGCTCGGCCCGGCCACGGCCGAAGCCGAGGTATCGCAGGGCCATGAGCACCGACACGTGGACATCCGTGCCCACGATGACCCGGACCGTCGGGGCGCCCTGGAGCCCGTCCTCCTCGACATCCCAGCCGGCCTTGCGGAGCACCGCATGGCGTCCGGCGGCCAGGCAGGTGGTGCTGGCCAAGGTCGCGCCGGTCGCGAAGCCGACCGATGTGCCGACGGGAAGCCCCAACAGCTCCACCAGCCAGGCACCGGCGACCTCTTCGACGATGGCGGCCGACGGCGTGACAAGGTAGCCACCCGCGTTCTGGTCCCACGTCGAGGTGAGCCAGTCGGCGGCGAGCGCCGACGGCACGGAGCCACCGATGACGAAGCCGTGGTAGCGCGGTCCGCTCATCGCGACCAGGCCTGGGTCAGCGGCACGCACCAGGTCGTCGATGACGGTCCGGGGATCCGTGCCGGTCCGGGGGAGGGGACCACCCAGGCCGTCGCGCAGCGATGCCGGTGTCACCGACGGGTCCGCGCCGACGTGCCGCTCGCCGAGCCCCGTGCGCCACGCGATGGCCTGCTCCGCGGTCCATCGGAGGAGGTCCGCGGTCGCCGTGTCGTCGGGGGCAGCGGGGTCCTGGGTGAGCGTCGTGTCGGGCATGCGTGTCACCTTGGCGTGGACGGAGCCTCAGCCTACGCCCTCGGGCGCGCTCGGACGGGATCCCGGGTCAGGCCCCGTCCGATGATCGCCATGGGTAGTCGCGGAGGGTGGGCATCGACGACCCCTCGCCCGAGGTGTGGCGAACCTCGGTGAGCCATCCGGGGAGCCGGAACCGGCGCCGGCGGCCTCCCGCGCGACGCGCGTGCGCGCTGCGTGCATCCGGGTCGCTGGTCTCGGCGGCGTCGGCCTGGGAGAGGATGCGGGGGTAGTCGAACGGCGCGGGCATGGCGAAGTCCTCGTCCGTGGCCGCGACCCACGTCGGTCCGGTCCACGCACGCGATGCTCCGGCCGGCCACCCGGCCGGTCCAGCGGCGCGGGACGTAGCCGGCCTACGTCATCCGTCCGGGCGGGGTCGGCCGTCCGTCCCGAACCGCCCCGATATGCCGCCGAACGCCCCTGCGCTGGGAACCGGATGCCATCCTCGGTCGTCAATCGCCCCATGAACGCTTCACCCCTGGCGCGTGGCAAGCGCGCCGCCATCACCCTGTCCATGGTCGGTCTGGCCATCAGCCAGTCCGGCGCCGTCCTCGCACAGTCCCCGGAGCCATCCGTGAACCCCGACTCGACCAAGGTCGTGCTGCGCATGAGCGTGGGCGGCGGGTTCGTGCCCATGGGCGTCGCGATGCTGGAGATGCCGACCTTCACGCTGTACGCGGATGGCTCGGCCATCTTCCGCCCCTCCACCGGCGGCACGTTCGACGCCCCGCCGGCATTCGTCCGCGCCGTCCTGAGCGATGAGCAGGCAGCCGCGCTGCTCGCCTACGCTGCGGGTCCGGGTGGCCTCGCCGCTGCTGCCGAGCAGTACGACGACATGTTCGTCTCGGATGCCCCGACGACCGAGTTCACCATCGACATCCCCGACTTGAGCAAGACGGTGTCGGTCTATGCCCTGGGCTTCGAGAACCCGGCGGGCGACCCCAACGCCGAGATCCTCGCCCAGCTCGACGCGCTGGCGGACACGCTGAGCACGTTCGAGACGCAGGTCGAGGCCGGCAACGTCGAGTCCGCCGCGCTCTACGAGCCGCTGAGCTATCTCGCGACGCTCGCCCCCGACTACGAGGGCAACACCGCGACGCCCGAGGTGTGGCCGTGGGACATCGCGATCCCCGCCTTCCCGGCCGACGGGTCGTTCCCGCAGCTGGTGCTGACGCCCGAGCAGGTGGCGCAGGTGACGACCGTTCCGTCTGGCGGCGTCAGCGACCTGTACTTCGTGGGTCCCGCGGACGAGCGGGTCATCGTCTCGATCCGGCCCCTGCTCCCCGACGAGCCGATGCCGGTGGATATCGCCGCCTCCTGACGCATCCCTCCCTCCCTCACGACCCGGCTCCCCTCGGGGGGCCGGGTCGCTCCATGTCCGGGGGCTCCGGGGGCTCCGGGGGCTCCGGGGGCTCAGGCGCGGTCG
>JBEVIK010000183.1:0-4962 GCA_040510715.1 Candidatus Limnocylindrales bacterium | reverse complement strand
CAGCCACCTGCGCGACGAGGAGTACCGCGCCGGGCTGCTGGCCCGGTGGGACCTCATGGACCCGCTGTACCGCGCCTTCGAGCAGGGCGCCGGCGGCGGATCGGCGTCGATGGCGCTCCCGCCGATGCCGTCCCTCGACCGGTACTCGCCGCCCGGGCTGGAGCTGATGCCGCACCAGATCCGGATGATCGAGTCGGTCCGCGAGGGGCACCGGACGTTCCTGCTCGCCGACGAGCCCGGACTGGGCAAGACCGCGCAGTCGGTCATCGCCGCGTCGGTGGCGAACGCCTACCCCATGCTCGCCGTCGTCCCCAACGTCGTGAAGATCAACTGGGCCCGCGAGGTCGAGCGGTGGACGCCGCACCGCCGGGTGACGGTGATCCACGGCGACGGCGGCGACGTCGACGCCTTCGCGGACATCTTCGTGGTCAACTACACGGTCCTGGACCGGCACCAGTCGTGGCTGTCGACGTTCGGGTTCCGGTCGATGGTCGTCGACGAGGCGCACTTCATCAAGAACCTCACGTCCCAGCGCTCTCAGCACGTGCTGGCCCTGTCGCAGCAGATCCGCGACAACACGCCGGGCGGCGACCCGTTGCTCCTCGCGCTCACCGGTACTCCCCTCATCAACGACGTCGAGGACTTCAACGCCATCTGGCGGTTCCTCGGCTGGGTCAAGGGCGACCAGCCCGGCCCCCAGCTGATGCGCCGCCTCGAGGCCATCGGTCTCACCCCGGCCGACCGCGGGTTCTACGCGGAGGCGCGCGGTGCCGTGATCGACATGGGGATCGTGCGCCGCCGCAAGGTCGACGTCGCCAAGGACCTGCCGGACAAGCGGATCGCCGACATCCCCGTCGAGCTCGACGACGACGCGGCGCGCTCGATCCGGTCCTCGGAGCGCGAGCTGGGCCAGCGGCTGCTGGCGAGCTACCGCCGCCTCCTCGCCGCCCGCGAGGCGGAGCAGGGCGACGGCCAGGACGGCGTGCTCGCCGTCTCGGCCGCGGCGTCCGTGGAGGTCGACGAGGACCTCATGCGACGGGTATGCGTGCAGGAGCTCGAGTCGTCCCGCGCCAGTGGCGAGAAGGGCGAGAACGTCTTCACCATGGTCCGGCGGATCGGCCAGGCGAAGGCCCATCTGGCGGCGGACTACACCGCACAGCTGGCCCGTTCGGTGGGCAAGGTGGTCTTCTTCGCCAAGCACATCGACGTCATGGACATCGCCGAGCGGGTCCTCAAGGAGTCCGAGCTGCGGACGGTCTCGATCCGCGGCGACCAGACCGGGAACCAGCGCCAGCAGGCCATCGACGCGTTCCAGAAGGACCCGGACGTCTCGGTCGCGGTCTGCTCGCTCCTCGCCGCCGGCGTCGGCCTCAACCTGCACGCGGCGTCCAACGTCGTCCTCGCCGAGCTGTCCTGGACCGCAGCCGAGCAGCAGCAGGCGATCGACCGCGTCCACCGCATCGGTCAGGACGAGCCGGTGACGGCCTGGCGGATCCTCGCCGCCCAGACCATCGACAGCAAGATCGCCGAGCTCATCGACAGCAAGCAGGGCCTGGCCGCACGGGCGCTCGACGGCAGCGACCAGGAAGTCGGCTCCGGTGACTCGGTCCAGCTCGACGCGCTCATCCACCTGCTGCGCCAGGCGCTGACCGGTCGCTGATGTCCGCTGAGGTCGTGGTGCGGCGGGCCCGCACCCCGGACGTCCGCGCGATCCGGTCGCTCGTCGAGCCGATGGCGCGGTCGCGGCGGATCGTCTCCAAGGACGCCGTCGCGTACTACGAGGCGGTCCACGAGTTCCGGGTCGTCGAGGTGGACCGCGAGGTGGTCGGCTGCGGCGCCCTGCACGTGATGTGGGAGGACGTTGCCGAGGTGCGCACCGTCGCGGTGCGGCCGGAGTTCAAGGGTCGCGGGCTGGGCTCGGCCCTGCTGACCGGGCTGCTGCAGGACGCGCGTGACCTCGGCGTCCAGCGGGTCTTCTGCCTCACCTTCGAGACCGGGTTCTTCGGGGGTCACGGGTTCCAGCCCATCGACGGGCAAGCGGTCGAGCCCCAGGTGTATGCGGAGCTGCTCCGGTCGTACGACGAGGGCGTGGCCGAGTTCCTGGACCTGGAGCGGGTCAAGCCCAACACTCTCGGCAACACCCGGATGCTGCTCACCCTCTGAACCCGATGCGGGCTGTCACGATGGCCCGGTGACCGACGTCTCGTTCCTCAGCACGCTCACCGGGTCGTTCTCGACGCCCGCGGCCGACAACCCGACCGTCGCGGTCATGGAGGCGGCCTACCGGCACCACGGTCTGGACGCGCGCTACCTCAACTGCGAGGTCCCTCCTGCGGACCTGGCCGACGCCGTTCGAGGCGCCCGAGCGATGGGTTGGGCCGGGTTCAACTGCTCGATCCCGCACAAGGTCACCGTGATCGGCCAGATCGACGGACTCGCCGAGTCGGCGCGGATCATCGGCGCGGTCAACTGCGTCGTCATCCGCGACGGCATGATGACGGGGGAGAACACCGATGGTCAGGGCTTCGTCGGGGCGCTGCGGACGATGCGCAGCCCGGCTGATGCGCGGGTATGCGTGCTCGGTGCCGGAGGCGCCGCGCGCGCCATCGTCGTGGAGACCGCGCTGGCCGGCGCCGCGCACGTGACGGTCATGGCCCGTCGCATCGGCGAGGCGGAGGTCCTCGCGGAGCTCGTGCGTACGCATACCCCGGCCTCCGCGGACGCGCTGGAGCTGGTCCCGTCGATGGGCGTCCCGGTGGGCACCGACATCCTCGTCAACGCCACCAACGCCGGCCTGCAGCCCGATGTCGAAGGGATGGTCGACCTCGACCTCGAGACCCTGGCCGGCGTCGACCTCGTCGCCGACGTCGTCCCGAACCCGCCACAGACCCGGCTGCTGCGGGAGTCCCAGGACCGCGGCTGCCGGACGCTGGACGGGCTGGGGATGCTGGTCGCCCAGGCGGCCGTGAACATGGAGCTCTGGACCGGGGTCGTCGCGGACCGGCCCGTGATGCGGCGCGCGCTCGAGGACGCGTTGCGGCTGTGACGGGTCAGCGCTGTCAGCGACGCCCGCGTTGCGGCGTGGGCATCGTCGTCGGTCCGACGTGTTCGCCGATCCACTCCACCATCGGCCGGATCGCGCGCCAGTCGTCGCGGACGTAGCGCACCACGGAGCCGGTGCTCATCCACGTCGGCGTCCCGCGGTCGCGCCACGCGATGAGGCTCTTGTGGCGCAGGAGCTCCAGCCGCGGATGGTCGGCCGCGACCCCTTTGGGCCGGGTGGCGAGCGTCTCGCCGCCGATCTGGAATCCCTTGCGGCGCAACGTGTCCACCACCGCCACCAGATCCGCACCGGACCCCTCGGCGTCGAGCGCGGCACGGTAGCGCGCCACCTGGTCGGGCATCCCGTGCATATAGCCGCCACCGGTGACCAGCCCGTCCGAACCCAGCCGCACGTAGTAGCCGGCGCCACCCGGGGCCGACGCGATGGCCCCCTGCTCGGTCTTGTAGGGCGTCTTGTCGGCCGAGAACCGGACGTCGCGGTAGGGCCGGAAGATCCGCGCCTCGCCGAACTCGTCGGCCAGCGCGTCGGTCAGGGCGGCGAACGGCTCGTGCACGGATCGGTCGTAGCGCTCCTTGTTGGCGGTCCACCAGTCCCTGGTGTTGTTCGCCTCGAGCTCGGCGTAGAAGGCGACGGCGTCGGCGGGGATCCCGGCGGAAGGGCTCACCGGACCAGCGTAGGAGCGCGGACCTTACTCGTCCGGCCGGGGCGTGACAAGGCCCGGAACGGCGAAGAATCCGCCGGGATGCGTCGGCTCCACAGGTGACTAGGGTGGCTGGCATGGAGGCCTCCCGGGCGGGGCAGGAACCCGACATCGTCGTCGTCATGGGCGTCGCCGGATCGGGCAAGACGACGGTGGCCAAGGGCATCGCCGTGAGCATGAACTGGCTGTTCGCCGAGGGTGACGCGTTCCATCCCGAGGCCAACGTCGAGAAGATGCACAGCGGCATCCCGCTCACCGACGAGGACCGAAGGCCGTGGCTGCGGCTCATCGGCGACTGGATGAGCGAGCAGGAGGACGCGGGCGTCTCCGCGGTCGTCACGTGCTCGGCACTGCGCCGCGTCTACCGGGACCTGCTCCGCGAGAACCGCCCCGCGGTCCGGTTCTGCCACATGACTCCGCCGGAGGCCGAGATCGCCGACCGCCTCGAGCACCGCGCCGGCCACTACATGCCACCGTCACTGCTGCCCAGCCAGCTGGCCACCCTCGAACCGCTCGAGCCCGACGAGCCCGGAGTCACGGTCTCCGGGCATGGCAGCCAGACCGAGGTGCTCGACCGCGTGCTCCACGCCCTGGGCCTCACGCCGCCCGTCTGAACCATCCCCACCCGGAGGTCGCATGTCCGCCGTTGGAGCCGTCCTCAGTACCTAGCCGTCCATCTCGCCGCTCGCCGACCCGATCAGCACGGCCGGCAACGGCCAGCTGGTCCTGGCGTGCCTGGTCGGGATCGCCGTCATCGTCGTGCTGATCAGCTGGCTGAAGATGCGCCCGTTCCTCGCGCTGATCCTCGGCTCCGCGGCGCTGGCCGCGGTCGCGTGGATCGCCCCGACGGCCGCGCTGACCAGCTTCACCAACGGGTTCGGCAGCACCGCCGGAGCGGTAGGCATCCTCATCGCCCTCGGCGCGATGCTCGGCAAGATCCTGGCCGACTCGGGTGGGGCCGACAACATCGTCAACCGGATCACCGACCCACTCTCCGGCAGCATGCTGCCGTGGGGCATGGCCCTCATCGCCGCCATCATCGGGCTGCCGTTGTTCTTCGAGGTGGGCGTGGTGATCCTCGTCCCGGTCGTCATCCTCGTCGCCCGTCGGGCATCGCCGGTATCCTGCTCATCGACGCGGCCGGTGGCGGGTTCAAGCAGCTGCTCGTCGACGCGGGCGTGGCCAACGTCATCGCCGA
>JBEVIK010000182.1:0-6413 GCA_040510715.1 Candidatus Limnocylindrales bacterium | reverse complement strand
AGGGCGTCGATGGCGGGCAGGAAGACGGCATCGAACAGCGAGTCGCGTTCGCCGGGCGCGGACACGAGCAACGCGAGGTATGTCACGCCCGGGGCAGCCGCAAGGCCCAGATCGGCGATGGTGGCGCCCACCGGGACCCGGTACAGGTCCCACTCGAGCCCGGCGGGCGTCGTGCGCCGCCCGGTGGGCTCCGGGATGCTGGTGAGTCCCAGCTGGGGCAGTAGCGACGGCCAGAGGCCCTCTGGGGCGACCGGCGCCGACTGGAGCGCCAGGAGCGTCTGGTCCCCGGGCGCGCGGGCGCGCATCCGGATGCCCATCCCGGCGCCGTCCCACCCGGCGGGTGCCACGGAGCGCAGGCCGTAGGCCGCGTCCTCGAACGGCTCGAGCGTGATGGCCGTCGGGGAGCCATCCGGTGCAGGGGACTGGGCAGCGACTCCCGCCGGCAGGAGGCCGAGGAGCACGGTCACGAGGGCCGTCACGAGGCGTCGTTCGAACATCACCGCGAGGGTACCGCGGCGGGTGCCGACCCCGCCGGCCGTGACGCGGCGCCTGCCGACCCCGCCGGCCGTAACGCGGCGCCTGCCGACCCCGCCAGTCGGACCGCGGCACGCTGCTCCACGCAACACCCTGATCGAGTCCGATGGGTGCATCGCGCGAGCGGGTGACGGGTCGCTGGATCAACGCCCGCAGCGTCCAGCCACACCCGCTATTCACCTATCGGACTCGCCACCTGTGTGGATGTCGGATCGCGAGTCCATCAAGCGCTTGAGCCGCGCGATCTCAGGGCGCCGACGGCTCCCCGGGCGACCCCGGCGCCTCGCCGAAGGCACCGGCGGCGCGCAATCGCGTGACATCGGCGGCGCCATAGCCCAGCTCTGCCAGGATCGCGTCGGTGTCCTGCCCCAGCGAGGGCCCGGGCCGGTACGTCGGCTCGAAGCCGCCCACGTGGAGCGGCAGGCCCACGCTGCGCACCCGCCCGAAGGTGTCGTCCTCGTACTCCGCGAGCATCCCGCGCCCGGAGAGCTCGTCCACGTCGAGCGCCTCCGCCATCGAGCGCACCGGCGCGATGGGCACGACGCCCCGCAGCAGCTCCAGCCACTCGGCGGTCGTCAGCTCCGCGAACCGCGCGCTCAGCCTGCCCAGCACCTCGTCACGGTGCCGTCCGCGCGCCGCGAACGACCCGTATCGCTCGTCGGACGCCAGCTCCGGCAGCCCCATCACCCGCACGAGGTCGATGAAGAACCGCTCCTTGGGGCACGCCACGGCGACGTGCCCGTCCGCGGTGCGGAAGAACTGGAACGGCACCACCGAGGGATGCGCCGAGAGTGGCAGCCGGCGGGTCTCGAACCCGGAGCTCAGGAACCACGTCGCGGGGTAGGACAGCATCGCGAGCGCGCTGTCGTAGAGGTTGGTGTCCACGTCCCGACCGACACCCGTCCGCTCGGCGTCGCGCAGTCCCGCCAGCAGCCCGACCATGGCCGTGAGCCCGCAGATGTAGTCCGCGAGCGACAACCCGCTCTTGGTCGGTGGGTCGTCCGGGCCACCGGTGAGCGACGCCCATCCCGACTCCGCCTGGACCAGCGCGTCGTACCCCGGCAGGAGCGCCTGTCCGGCTGCGCTGCCATAGCCCGTGAGCGCCACGCACACGATGCGTGGGTTCGCATGCGCGAGGTCCTGGTAGCGGATGCGCAGCCGCTCCGGCTGGTCTCCCCGCAGGTTGCTGAACACCGCGTCAACGCCGGCGACGAGCCGCTCGAACACCTCCCGGCCGGCCGTGCTCTTGAGGTCGAGCGAGATCGAACGCTTGCTCCGGTTGAACGCCTCGAAGAACAGCGAATCGGTCCCTGCCTGGCCGGGCGGGATGTATCGGCTCACGTCGCCGCCCATCCCCGGGTCCTCGACCTTGATGACCTCCGCGCCGAGGTCGGCCAGGTACATCGTGCCGAACGGCCCTGCGCCGTACTGCTCCACGGCCACGATGCGCGTCCCTGCGAGGGGTGCGCCCGACGCGCCGGGCTCCGGGTCGGGGTGGGTCACGCCGCGTTCAGGCTGCGGTCGTTCGACGGTCCACCGTGTACCGGTCCACGTAGTCCCAATCCAGCCGCGTGCCGAAGCCGGGTCGTTCGGGCAGGTGGAGGCGGCCGTCGCGCAGGAACGTGGACAGGTCGCTGAGCGCCCAGAAGAACGGGTCACGCTCCTCGTCGAAGCACTCCACGAAGGTGTGGTCGGGCACCGATGCGAGCAGGTGCGACGACACCTGCGGCTCCTCGTGGTGGCCCAGCTGGACCCCGTACGCCGCGCACACGCCCGCGGCCTTGCGCCAGATGGTCGGCCCGCCCGCCCACGAGGCGTCGAAGTTGGAGACGTCGATGGCGCCATCGGCGACCAGGTCGCGCAGCCCGTGCAGGGTCACCTCGCTCTGGCCGGCCGCGATGGGGATGCCCGTCTGGAGCCGCACGTCGCGCATCCAGCGCCGGTCGTTGGTCCAACGGCAGGGCTCCTCGAACCAGCGCAGGTCGAGGTCGGCGACGAGCCGTCCGAACTCGACCGCCTGTGCGCGCTCGTAGCCCTGGTTGGCGTCCACCATGATCGAGAAGCCCGGACCGGCCGCGTCGCGCGCGGCGCGCACCCGTTCAGCGTCCTCGCGAGGTGTCCGCCCGCCGACCTTGAACTTGACGCCCGAGAACCGCTGGGCATAGCCCGCGATGAGCTCCCGGGTCTGGTCGAGGTCAAGGTGGTAGTAGCCCCCGATGACCGACATCGGCAGCGAGTCGGCGACCGAGCCCCACAGCCGGTGGACGGGCAGCCCGACCGCCTTGGCGAGCACGTCCCAGATGGCGGTGTCCACGCAGGCGATGGCCTGGAGCGCGAGCCCCCGGTCGCGCAGGATGTTGTTGGTCGAGGGCTCCATGGCGCGCCACGCGCCCTCGGGGTCGGTCGCCGAGCGGCCGAGGACCCGTGGCGCGAGCTCGTCGTGGATGATGCCCACGATGAGCAGGAGCTCATCGTCCGTGTCGCCGTTGTAGACCTCCGACACGAGCCCATCGGCGGTGTAGAGGCGGGTGATGATGGTCGTCCGATTGACCATCGAGTAGGCGCTGCCCACGAACCGACGCGCGAGCGGCGCGCGCAGGGCGATGGTCTCGACGCGCTCGATGCGCAGCGCGCCCCGGTCCAGGACCGGCTGGTCCGGGACCGACCGGGTCGGGAGCGGCGGGCTGCCGGCCTCGGCGGGACCGGCCGTGGTCACCGGCCGGCCGCGGTCCGCGCGGCGGCCGCGATGCGCTCGGGGGACGGGAGCATCTCGTCCTCGAGGGTCGGGCTGTAGGGGATGAGCAGGTCATGCGGCAGGCTCACCGCGACGGGCGGTGCCGTGAAGGTCACCCCACGCTGGACCAGCTCGCTGATGATGGTCGCGCCCCATCCGCCCTCGTGCCACTGCTCCTCGGCGATGACCAGGCGCCCGGTCTTGCGAACGGAAGCCTCGATGGTCGGCAGGTCGAGGGGCCGGATCCAGCGCAGGTCGATGACCTCCGCGGAGATGCCCTCCGTGGCGAGCGCGTCCGCGGCGGCGAGCGAGCGCTCGACCATCAGCAGCGTGCCCACGATGGTCACATCGTTGCCTTCGCGAAGGACCCTCGCGGTGCCGATATCGGCGATGACCCCGCGCTGGACGAGGCCCTTGCGGGGGTACAGCGCCTTGTGCTCGTGGAACAGCACCGGGTCGTTGTTGCGGATGGCTGCGCGGAGCAGCTCGTACGCCGCCTGGGGCGAGGACGCCGCAGCCACCCGCATGCCGGGCTGGGCCATGTACCAGCTCTCCGCGGTGGCGCTGTGCTGGGTACCGAAGCGGCCGCCACCACCACCCATGATGCGCACCGTGACCGGGACCGTGAACTGGCCGCCGGACATGTAGCGGTACTTGGGCAGCTGGTTGACGATGGCGTCGCCGGCCGTGGGCAGGAAGTCGGCGAACATGATCTCGACCACCGGGCGCATGCCGGTGATGGACATGCCCAGGGCCACGCCCATGAAGCCGTTCTCGCAGATGGGTGTGGGCAGCACGCGGCCCGGGAACTTGTCGGGCAGCCCGATGTTGGTCTTGAACACGCCGCCGTCCGCGTCCACGTCCTCGCCCAGGAGCACGACGGCCGGGTCCTCGGCCATCGCATCCTCGAGCGCCGCATTGACCGCCTCGCGGTAGGTGAGCTCGACGGCCTCGGGCTTGGTGGTCGCCGCCGGCGCGGGCTCAGTCAGCGTAGACATACTGCCGGGTCTCCTCGAGGGTGAGCACGGGTGACTGGGCGGCGCGCTCGGCCGCCGCATCGATCTCGGCCTGGGTGGCGTCGCGGACCTGCTGCTGCTCGGCGGGCGACAGCAGCCCTTCATCGGCGAGGCGGGCGCCGAGGATGTCCAGCGGATCGCGCTTCTTCCACTCCTCGAGCTCGCCGGGGGCGCGGTACTTGGCCGGGTCCGTGCGCGAGTGCCCTCGATACCGGTAGGTCTTCATCTCGAGCAGGCTGGGCCCCTCGCCCGCCTTGGCCCGCTCCAGCGCGGCCGCCACCTCGCGGTGCACGACATCCACGTCCTGGCCGTCCACGATGACGCCGGGCATCCCGAAGGGATCGGCACGTCGCGCGAGGTCCCTGGTCGCGGTCGTGGTCATCTGCGGGCTGTACTCGCCGTACAGGTTGTTGGTGATGATGAACACGACCGGTGTCTTCCAGACGGCCGCCATGTTGAGCGACTCGTGGAACGTGCCGATGTTGGTCGCACCATCCCCGAAGAACGTCAGCGCGCCGTGCGGCTTGCCCTGGAGCTTGAACGAGAGGGCTGCGCCGACCGCGATGGGCAGCCCGGCTCCCACGATCGCATTGGCGCCGATGTTGCCCAGCGAGGTGTCGATGAAGTGCATCGAGCCGCCGACACCCTTGGAGCCGCCTGCGGAGCGACCCATGAGCTCCGCGAACCCGGTCTCGGGGGTCATGCCCAGCGCGAGCGCCTCGCCGTGACCGCGATAGGTGTTGGTCTGCACATCACCCGGCTGCATCGCCCCGATGGAGCCCACCGAGACCGCCTCCTGTCCCTGGCACAGGTGCGTCGTGCCCTGGATGAGGCCGCCCATGAAGAGCTCCTGGACCTTCTCCTCGAACAGCCGGATGGTCCACATCTGGCGGTACCAGCCGACCCGCCGGTCGCCGTCCGCGGTTCCAGTCATCTCGTCTCTCACTCCTCGCCCGACCTGAAGCGTCGGGTACGCCAGATGGGCATGCGCCGGGTCATCGCGGGTCGATCCGGGATGCTCCTCGGTGTCGTCGGTACCGTTTCCAGTCCTCGCGGTGCATGGTGCATCGCATCCGCCCGATGCGTCAACCGAGCGGCGTGCGCGCCCTCACGGCTGCTCCGGATCGACGTCCTTGAGGTCCCACTCGAAGCGTTGCTCATAGCCGGCCTCGTCGTATCGCCAGCACGCTCCCTTGAGCTCGGTCGCGGCCCGCTCGATGCGCCAGTCGACCGCTGCGCACCCCGGCCGCAGTTCGGTCGTCACGTCTGCGAAGAGGTGGTCCTCTTCTGGCGGCGGGATCTCGAAGAACATCCCCGGCGTCCTGATGCCCTCCCATCCGGCACACGCCTGCGGCGGCACGGACACGGCGCCCGTTCCCCAGTAGCCCAGGTGCTCGGGAGCGATGGGCTCCATGAACAGCATCTGGTCCTGGGGTGTGACCACGTCACCGGTGGCCACGCTGCCCGACGTGCGCTCGTCGCAGGATGGCGGCCCAGGGGCCGAGCTCTCGAACGTCCATGCGATCTCGCCCATCGGCCGGTAGGCGGCACACGGTGCGACCGGGCAGTAGCCGACGCCCTCATCTTCGATGCGCTCCAGGGTGCCCCGGAAGGTCGCCGTCGTCTCGCCCACGTACTTGCCCTTGTTCCACGTGGTGGTGCCGCTCATGGTCCCGAACCAGGTCGCGGGTCCGATCGCGGCAGGGGGTGGCGGCGCGGTCGAGGCATTGCCGGGCGCCGTGCCCGCGGCGACCGCGAGCAGCGCCTCCACGGCGTCGATGATGTCGGACGTCTCGGCAGTGACGATCCACAGGACATCACTGTCCGGGAGCACGGCGAACGGGTAGGACGCCGTGTCGAGGGGTCCCTCGCTGAGGAACGTGACCGACCGGTCGCCCACCTCGCGCTCGGTCCGCTCCAGCTCACCCAAGCCGATGAGATAGGCTGCGGTGATGGGATCCTGGAGCGCGGCGGCGTCGGCGCCCGGGACCTCGAAGCCCTGGATCGAACCGAACTGAGCGACCTGGAAGTCCGCCGTCACGGTCCCTACGTCGTCCAGCGTCAGACCCTGTGCCGCGAGTGCCGCCTCGAGCGCGTCGATCTCCGGGTGCGGCTCGCCCGCGAACACC
>JBEVIK010000181.1:0-4947 GCA_040510715.1 Candidatus Limnocylindrales bacterium | reverse complement strand
GCTACTACCCGGGAACGGTCATGGAGACCGGCTATGACATCATCTTCTTCTGGGTCGCCCGGATGATGATGCTCGGCGAGTGGCTCATGGGCCGCGAGCCGTTCTCGGTGGTCTACCTCCACGGCATGGTCCGCGACCCGTACGGTGCCAAGATGTCCAAGACCCGGGGCAACGTGGTCGATCCGCTGGGGGTCGTGGACGAGGTGGGCGCCGACGCGCTCCGGTTCGCGCTCGTCAACGGCCTCGCGGCGGGTATGGACCAGCGCCTGTCCTCCAGTCGCCTCGAGGGAGCCCGGAACTTCGCCAACAAGATCTGGAACGCCAGCCGGTACGTGCTGGCGCAGCGGCCCGGGGAGCTGCCCGCCGACGCCATCCTCGCCGTCCCGTCGGCCGACCTGCTGGGACCCGCCGAGCACTGGATCCTCGATCGTTGCAACGCCACGGTCGCGGCCGTGGACCAGGCCTACGCCACGTTCCAGCTCGGCGAGGTCGCGCGCCTGCTGCACACCGCGATCTGGGCCGAGTACTGCGACTGGTACCTGGAGCTGGCCAAGACCCAGCTCCGTCCCGACGAGCCCGCGGACCGCCGGGTCGCGACGTGGCAGGTGCTGGCGTGGGTCCTCGACCGCTACCTGCGGCTGCTCCATCCGCTCATGCCCCACATCACCGAGCATCTCTGGGCGCGCCTTCCCAAGGCGCCGGACGACCCGGACCTGCTCATCGTCGCGCGCTGGCCGACCGGGGTGGCAGGCGGCGTGGACAGCGTGTCGGCGACGGGCACGGCCGAGCTGCTGGAGCTCATCACGGCGATCCGCAACGCCCGCACCGATGCCGGTATCGATGCGTCGACCTGGCTGGCGGCGACCATCGTGCCCCGAACGGCCGGGCTGCTCGTGGCGCTGCGGGGCCTCGACGATGCGGTCGAGCGTCTCGCGCGCGTTCGCGTGAGCGTCGCCGACGACCGGGCGGTGCTCGACGCGATGCCCGATGCGCTCGCGGTGGTCACCGACCAGGCGGAGACGCGGCTGGCCCTGACAGAGGGCGACTCGGCCAGCGACCAGGCGCGTGTCGCGAAGGAGCTGGCCGAGGCGGAGCAGCACCTCGCGGCCGCGCGTGCCCGGCTCGCGAACCCGGACTTCACGGGTCGCGCGCCCGAGGCCGTGGTCGAGGGCGTGCGCCAGCGTGAACGGGAGCTCGCGGAGCGCGTGGCGCGCCTGGCGGGCCACATGGGCGGACCCGCGTAACGCCGCCCCCCCGGACCATCGGGACCTCCCCATACCGCACCACGGACGCGGTACCATCCCGGGAGCCCGCCCAGTCCGACCGACGGAGGTCCCCGTGTCACTCGATAGCCTGAAGCGTCTCCTGGGACGCCCCGAGGAGGCACCGCCCCCGGTGGCCGAACCCACCCCCGACGGTCTCCTCGTCGAGGACCATGAGCTCAAGCTCACGTACCGGGCCAAGACCAGCCAGGGCGTGCGCATGGCCGCGGGACCCAACGCGCTCGCCGCGCTCCCCAACCTGCTCGCCGACGTGGCGCATCGCGGTCGTGTCACGGTCGTGCCGCCCATCGACTCCAGCGCCGAGCGCGCCGCGCCCGACCTGCTGCGCCCGGAGCTCGGGCAGGCATGGCTGCATGCCACGCACGACCAGCCCCCCGAGGTGCGCCACGGGATGTTCGTGCTGGCCATGCTCGATGCCTTCGATCCCGCGTTCGAGACCATCGTCCTGGCCCAGCTCCACGGCGAGACCGACACGTCGGGCTATCCCGAGTACGACGCGATCATGGGTGGCGTCGTCTCCCACTGGGACGAGCAGACGGGTGACATGGTCGTGCGGGGTATCACGGCCTGGGGCGGCAAGGGCGTCCGGGGCGACACCGACCGCAACGCGAGCCGGCTGCTGGGCGCGCTGTTCACCAACATCAGCGGCAGCAAGGACGCCATCGGCCTCGTCGCGCCCGGCCTGCCGATGCCCAAGGGCGGACCCGGCGGCCTGGTGTGCGGCCACTGCGGCTTCGCGGCGGCCCACGAGCGCGCCTTCTACTGCCCAAAGTGCGGCATGCGCATGGTCCGGGGCTAGTCGGTGCCCATCTACGACTACGTCTGCGAGTCGTGCGGCCATGTGGTCGAGGTGATCCACGGGATCTCGGCACCGGGTCCGGCGGCATGCGAGCGCTGTGGGGGGACCGTGAAGCGCGCCCTGTCGACGCCCTCCATCGTGTTCAAGGGTTCGGGCTGGGCCAAGAAGGACGCCCGCGACGCCAGCCGCTCCAGGGCCAGCTCGACCACCAAGGCGGCCGACAGCACCGCGACCGATGGCGGGGGATCGGGATCGGGCTCCACCGAGGGGACCAGCAGCGAGAAGCCCGCAGCCTCGAGCGGCTCGGAGAAGCCCGGCGGCTCGGATGCCGCGACCACGACGACGGGTGCCAAGGGCGGGAGCGGGGCAGCGGCCGGTTGATGCGCGTCCAGGCCGGGACGCCGTGAACAGGGCACGACTCTCGGTCCGGGAGCGCGTCGGCGCGGTCGAGCGGCGTGTCCGGCGGATGCCGCCGGTGCGGGTGCTCCTGTCGGTCATGGATTCGTACGGTGCTGCCGGCGGTGGGCTGCTGGCGTCCGGGCTCGCATTCTCCGCATTGTTCGCGGTCGTGCCCGGGCTGCTGCTCCTGGTGAGCGTGCTGGTCATCGTCGGTGACGAAACCCTGCGGACCCAGGTCCTCGACTGGGTAGTTGCCCAGGTACCGCCACTCAAGGAGGTGGCCGAGAGCGTCATCGACAGCGTGGCCAACAGCGCGCGGGTGGGCTCCGTCATCGGCTTCATCGGCTTCGTGTGGGGTGCCAGCGGCTTCTACCTCGCCATCGACGGCGCCATCAACCGCTTCTTCCCCGCACCGCGCGGGCGCGACCCGGTCATGGGCAGGGTGCGGGGCGTCATCGCCACGGCGGTCGTCGTGCTCGCGGTGCTCATCGCGTTCGTGGCGAGCGCCGCGATCTCGGTCCTCAATTCGAAGGTCCTGAACATCCACGCAGATGGGCTGATCCCCATCGTGTCGCCGCTCGTGGCGGTCGGCGCGGCGTGGCTGGTGTGTCTCGCGTGCTACCTGCTGCTACCCATCAGGCCACCCCACTGGCGCGCGGCCCTGGTCCCGGCCATCGTCGCCGGGACGGCCATCGGCTTGCTGACCTCGCTGTTCGGCGTGCTCGCGCCCATGCTGGTCGAAGGGTTCACGAGCCTCGGTGTCATCGCCTCGGTGTTCATCGCCCTGGTGTGGCTCAACTGGCTGTTCCAGGCGCTGCTGCTGGGTGCCGCGTACGCGCGCCAACGGGACGCCCACCAGCGGCATCGGGAAGCCGAGATCGCGCGCATCATCTGAGGCGCACGGGCGTCAGCCCTGGGGCAGCCCGCACCTGCGGCAGAAGCGCGCGTTCGCCGAGAGGGCGAGGTCACAACGGGGGCAGGGCCGGATGCCGCTGCGGAGCTGTGCGTTGGCAGCTTGTCCGTGCGCCTGCGCGGCGTGGCCGCCGTTCCATCCTGGGGCCGGTGGCCGGAACCCGGGCTGCGGCGGTGGCGGCGCCCAGCCGGGCATCGCCGGGCCGGGCGCGTCGCTGTGCCAGGCGCCATGGGGCATCGGGGGAGGCGGGACGTGGGGCACGGGCGGTGACTGGGGTCGCACGGGAGCCGGCGGGTGCGCCGGCTCCTCGGCCGCGACATCGGGGCCGAGCGCCCCCGCGAGCGTGTCCCAGACCTCCTCCGGGGCCTCGGCGCGCTCAGCCTCGAGGCGCTGCTGCTCGGCGGCGCGCTGCTGGGCCTCCGCCTCCGCGGCCAGTCGCTCCGACCCGAGCCGTTGCTCCACGAGTCGCGCGGCCACGAGCGCGAGGCGCTCAGCCTCGGCACGCTGCGCGGCGATGACGGCCGCCTCCGCGCGTTCCGACTCCAGGCGGCGAGCCTCGGCTTCCGCCGCCATGCGCTCCGCTTCGGCATGCTCCGCGGCCAGCCGGTCGGCCTCGGCGCGCTCGGCCGCCCAGCGTCGAGCCTCCTCGTCGGCGACGCGCTGCGCCTCCTCGCCGGCGAGCCGCTGTGCCTCGGCGGCCTCCCACGCGGCGAGGTCCGCCTCGTACTGCTGGCGCTGCCGCTCGTACTCCTCCCAGGCGACTCGCTGCGCTTCCGCCTGCTCGGCGGCCATGCGCTCGGCCTCGGCCTGCTCGCGACGCTCCTGCTCGAGGCGCGCCTGCTCGCGCTCGGCCGCCTCGCGAGCGGCCTGGGCCTCGCGCGCGACCATGGCGGCGGTCCCCGCCTCGATGATGAGCGTCAGGTCGTCCGCGGGCGCGTCCCCCACGTCGGTCGAGCGGGCGACCGGCTCCGGTCGCGCCTCGGGAGGGGGCGCCATGTCGGTCCAGCCCGTGCCGGAGCCCAGGCGCGCGAGATCCTCGAACGCTGCCCGCAGGAGCGCCTGGGTGTCCGCGTCGAGGGTGTACTCGGGCTCGGCGGTGTCGGTGCCCGCCAACACGGCGGCGCAGCTGCGGCAGAACCCGGCCGACGCGTCCCAGCAGGTCGGGCACGTGAACCGGCGGCATTCGAGGCAGAAATGGAAGGCGCCGTGGAACGGGTCCTTGGAGATGACGAGGGCGCTGTCATCGACATCCGGCTCATCGGCGAGGATGCCCACGAGCCGCCCGACCTTGACCAGGTGGCGCTTCGCGGATCGACGCGGCTCGAACGCATAGCGCGTGCCACAGCTCTCGCAGAACGACTCGACCTGGCTTGCGGTGGACATGGATCGACGCTTCCCTCCGGATAGGGTCACGACGGTAGGGTGCCGGCCGGTCCGGCGCACTCGGGCATCGGTACCGGTGCCGGGTCGCGAAGGTCCTGCCGGCGTCGACCCCGAGGGCCGACCCGGCCGATCTTGGTAGTCTGCCCCCCGATGTCCCGACCGTTCGCCGC
>JBEVIK010000180.1:0-6381 GCA_040510715.1 Candidatus Limnocylindrales bacterium | reverse complement strand
CCCACGACGATGATGTCCGGCCTGCCGGCTGCGAGCGCCGCCGCCTGGGCACCAAGGGCCATCGTGTCGTTGCCGGCGATGATGCCCTTGACGTCCGGGTTGGCCTGGAGCAGCTGCTCCGCCACGTCGAAGCCCTCCGTCTGGCTCCAGTTGGCGGTCTGCTGGGCGACCATGCTCATGCCGGTGATGGCATCAAGCACGTCGTGGTAGCCCTGCGAGCGGATCTGGGCGTTGGTGTCGGTGTCCTTGCCCGTCAGCTCGATGTAGGTGCCCTCCTCGCCCATGAGCGTCGCGAACTGCTCGGCGAGGATGGTGGCGCCCTGATAGTTGTTGGAGACGATCTGGGAGACGGCGACGCCCTCCTGTGTGATCTCACGATCGACCAGGAAGCTGGGGATGCCCGCGTCTTTCGCGGTCTGGACGGCGGCGACCGTCGCGTCCGCACCGGCGTTGTCGAGGATGATCGCCTTGGCACCCTGCGCGACGCAGCTCTCGAACAGCTCGAGCTGCTTGTTGGCGTCGTCGTCGTGGACCAGGCGCGTGGTCGTGTAGCCCAGCTCCTCGGCCTTGTCAGCGGCGATGGTCTGCATCGCGCCGAAGAACGGATTCTCGACCGGCGGCACGATCACGCAGATCATGCCCTTGCCCCCCGCTGCGGTGCTGGCGGCGGGCGACTGAGCGACAGCCACGGCCGCGGTGCTGATGGTGAGGGCCGCGATGGCACCCGCCACGGTGACGGCCCTGATGCTCCTGTGCATGGTTCCTCCTCGATCTCGGTTGCTGCGCCTGGGTGGCGTTGGACTTCCGACTGCGGCCAGATCGGCCCTCCTTTCAGTGGGTGAGGTCAGGTCCCCGGCTGCGCGAGCGCAGGGGGCTGCGAGTCGTCGTGGGTGATCTGCGAGGCCTGCTGCTGGAGCGCGAGCCGTCGTTCCGCGCGCTGCTGCAGCTGGTCGACGATGAGGGCGAGCACGATCACGACGCCCTTGATGACCTGCTGCCAGAAGGACGAGACGCCCAGCTGGTTGAGTCCCACGGTCAGGACGCCGATGACGAAGGCGCCGATCATCGTGCCCACGATCGTGCCGCGACCCCCCGCGAGCGAGGTACCGCCGAGCACGACCGCGGCGATCGCGTTGAGCTCGAAGAAGGTGCCCGTCGCGGGATGGGCGGCGACCAGCTGCGAGGAGATGATCAGGCCGACGGTCGCGGCGCAGAAGCCGCTGATCATGTAGACCAGCATCTTGGTGCGCTTGACCCGGACCCCCGAGAGCTCCGCCGACCGCTCGTTGCCACCCACCGCGTAGACGGCTCGGCCGAAGGGCGTCCGGGTGGTCACGAACCAGGCCACCAGCGCGAACACGACCATGATCCAGATGGCCCAGCTGATGCCCAACGCGCCCCCGGTACCCAGCTCCTGGTAGCCGGTGTTGCCGAGCTCGGGCCGGCCCACGAGGTTGGGGAAGGTGTTGCCGTTGTTGAGCAAGCCTGCCGCGCCGCGCGCGACATAGAGCATCCCCAGCGTGGCGATGAACGGCGCCACGTTGAAGCGGGTGATGATGAAGCCGTTGATGGCACCGACCAGCACGCCCGCCCCGAGCGAGAGGACCAGCACCATCCAGGTGTGCGGGTACACGATCACCGAGAGCGGCCCGACCATGAGCCCCTCGTTGATGAGCAGGCCCGCGATCATCGCAGTGAGGCCCACGACCGAGCCCACCGACAGGTCGATGCCACCCGTCAGGACCACGAAGGTCATGCCGATGGCGAGGATCGCGTTGATGGCGGTCTGCTTGGCGAGGATCTCGAGGTTGGTGGGGTTGAGGAAGCGGTCGCCACCCAGCAGGGCCGTGAACACGATGACCAGGAGCACCAGAGCGAAGATCGCCCGGCCACGCAGCAGGAGCTGGGCGACGTCGGTCCGGGTCCAGCCGGCGGTCCGGGTGGTCTGGGCGCTGGCTGTCACGTCCGTCCTTCCTCTTCGGGGGCCGCGGGTCGCGGCTGTCGAGCGGACCGCGGAGCTGCACGGTCGGCGGGCGCCGATGCGGCCACCAGGCGGGCCTCGGTCGCGTCCGCCCGGGCGATGTCGAGGGTGATCCGGCCCTTGGCGAGGACCACGATCCGGTCCGACATCGCGAGCACCTCCTTGAGCTCGGAGGAGACGAACAGGATCGCGTAGCCGGCCTCGGCCAGGCCGCTCATGATCGCGAAGATCTCCGACTTGGCACCCACGTCGATGCCCCTCGTCGGCTCGTCGAGGAGCAGGACCCGCGGCTCGGTGAGGAGGCTCTTCGCCACCACGACCTTCTGCTGGTTGCCACCCGACAGGGAAGTGATGGGTGCATCGGGACCGGCGACCCGGATGGACAGGTCGCGGATCATCCCGGTGACTGCCGATCGTTCCTTGCGCGGAGCGAGCCAGAACCGCTCCAGGTAACGCCGGAGGCTCGCGAGCACCATGTTGTGGGCGACCGTGAGGGTAGGCACGAGCGCGTCGGACTTGCGGTCCTCGGGCACCAGCACGATGCCCTGCTCGATGCGGTCGGCGACCGTGTCGCCCCGCACCGGACTCGTGCCAAGGCGGACGACACCGGTCGCCTCGGGTCGCGCGCCCGCGAGCACCTCCATGAGCTCCGTCCGACCCGCGCCCATCAGCCCGTAAAACCCCAGGATCTCGCCGGCCCGCACGGAGAAGCTCACGTGGTCGAGCAGGTACCCGCCGCCGACCCGCGGCAGCGTGACGTCCTCCGCCTCGAGCAGCGTCTCGCCGAGCGCATGCTCGGTGCGCGTGAACAGCGAGGCCGGGTTCCGACCGACCATCTGCTCGATGATCCAGTCGACGTCGATGCCACCGGCATCCTCGCTGGCCACGATGCGGCCATCCCGCAGGACCGTGACCCGGTCACCGATGCGCAACAGCTCGTCGAGGCGGTGCGAGATGTAGACGATCGCCACGCCCTGGGAGCGGAGGTCATCGATGACCTTGAACAGGCCCTCGACCTCTGCCTGGCTGAGCGCCGACGTCGGCTCGTCCATGATCAGCACGCGCAGGTCGTGGGTGAGCGCCTTGGCGATCTCGACCACCTGCTGCTGCCCGACCCGCAGGTCGCTGACGATCACGTCGGGGTCGATGTCCTGGCCCAGTCGCGCGAGCAGCTCCCGTGCTCGCGCGCGCTCCGACCCGCGGTCGATGGTCCCGCCACGGGTCAGCTCCTGGGCGAGGAACAGGTTGTCCAGCACCGACAGGTTGGGGCACAGGTTGAGCTCCTGGAAGATGATGCCCACCCCGTTCGCCGCTGCCACGCCCACGCTCGTCAGGTGCACCGGCTGGCCGTCCACGAGGACCTGGCCGGAGGTCGGCTGCTCTACGCCCGCCAGGATCTTCATGAGCGTGGACTTGCCCGCTCCGTTCTCGCCCACCAGCACGTTCACCTTGCCGGCGTGCACGTCGAACGTGACGTCATCAAGCGCGGTGGTGCCCGGGAACACCTTGGTGACGTTCTCGGCACGCAGGGGCACGGCCGATCCCATGTCCCGGGCCTCGAGCTGCGCGGCGGCGACGGCGATCGTCATGGGACCGACAGCGCGACGGGGACGAGCATGATGGTGCTGACGTCGATGCGCGGCTGGTTGAATGTCCGCAGCGTGAAGGCACCCGTAAGGTCGACTTGCTTGCCGATGAGATCGGCTGCCGCCTCCCCCGCCACGCCCGCCGCCTCGAGGTCGGCCACGACGCGCTTGTTGATCTCGGCGGCGACCTTGCCGTACTCCGTCTGGTCGCGGAAGTCGCCGAACCGGATGAACCCGGTCGCGTCCCGGATGGACGATTCGTCGCTCGGCAGGCGGGTGCCGATATAGGCACGGACCTTGATGGGCCCCTCGTAGCCATCGACCGCGAGGCCCACCGTGCCCCGGCTCGACGCCGTATCGACGTCGGTGACCGTGGCCGTCGCCGTGACCGGGAACACGAGCGCTTCGCCCGTCGTGATGAGCCCCAGCTCCTGCGCGACGGGTGTCAGGTCCGCCTTCGCGGCCTTGCCGTCGGTCGGCACGATGCGCGAGAGCACGTCCGCGAGGGGCACAGCCGAGTCGGTGATGGCGGTCCGCGCGTCATCCCAGATGCCATCGACATACGCGACCGGATCGAACCCGACCTGGGACGCGGCCTCGTCCTCCGTCGACACGACCGTGAACCCGAACAGGAGTGCGACCACGACGAGCACCGCGACGGCCACGCCTGCGAGCACCCGGGTGGTGGACGGACGCCGGCTCATGACGACACCCCTCCGGGGTCGTCCGACTCGAGTAGCCGCTCGGCGGTGAACCGATCGGTGATGAGGCAGTTGACCCAGCGCCCGAGCAGGGCCGCGCGGATCGCGGCCACCTTGGACGGGCCACCCGCGACCCCGATGGCACGCGCCACCCTGCGGAGCTGGTCGAGCTCGATGCCGATGACCCGCGTGTCCAGCGGCGTGTCCACCGGCCGGCCGTCGGGCGCGAGGTAGCGCAGGCCGATGTCGCCCACGCCACCCGCATCCCGCACCGTCGCGAGCTCGGCGGCCGAGAAGACGTTGCCGGAGCTCGCCAGGAGCCCCGACGGCTGCTGGCCGCCGATGCCGACGAGGGCGATCGTCAGCTGCTCGAACAGCTCCGTCGCCTTCCGCACGAACGGCTCCGCGAGGAGCACCCGGCGTGCCTGCGCGGAGCTCACCGAGCTGGGCGCGGGCAGGAACGTCGCCTCTGCCCGCAGCAGGCTCGCGAGGCGACGCACCAGGTGCGTGGCGTGCCCCTCGGCGGCGGGGTCGCCGCCGCCGCCCAGGATCTGGACCACGCGCACATCGACGAGACCGTGGACCGGATGCATCGCGTCCACCATCGCGAGCAGCGTGGCGCTCCACGAGGACACCCCGATCACGTCACCCGAGCGGACGGTCTGCTCGATGTGGAACGCCGCCGCGACCCCCAGCTCCCGGTTGATCCGGTCCGGCTCTTCGGCGCTGACATCCACGACCTCGGCGTCCTGCAGTCCGTAGCGCTCCTCGAGCGCGAGCTCGAGGTCCGGATGCGTGCCGGTGGGGGCCCGCACCGAGATGCGCACGATGCCCTCGTCCTGGGCTTGTCGCAGCAGCCGGGAGACCTTGGGCTGCGACAGCCGCAGGCGCGCCGCGATCTCCGGCTGCTTGATGCCGGACTCGTGGTACATGCGGGCGACGCGGGTCATGAGCCGCAGCTCGTCGATACGTGCCATGTCACGCCACCGGCCTGCTGGCAGCGCGTCCGAGTGCCGCCCGCCATCCTGCATAGCCATCCGCCGCTGGCGCCTCGCCGGGCTCGATGCGGTCGGTGACGCGCGGCAGGTCGCGGACCTCGTCCCGCGACGACCAGCAGCCGACGGCCAGTCCCGCGAGGTACGCCGCTCCCAGCGCCGCCAGGCTGTCCGCGCGGCTGCGCACGACGGGGAGCCCGGTCGTGTCCGCCGTGATCCGCGCGAGCAGGTCGCCCTGGATCGCCCCACCGTCCGCGAACAGCGCTGTGAGGGTCATGCCGACCGCTGGCTCGAGGACCTCGAGCACGTCGCGCACCTGGTAGGCGACGGCATCGAACGCGGCGCGCGCCAGGTGGGCCTGGGTGGTGCCCCGCGTGAGCCCGCACACCAGGCCGCGGGCGTCGGCATCCCAATGCGGGGCGCCCAGCCCTGCGAACGCGGGCACGAGGTACGCGCCGCCGGCGTCAGGCACGGACCCCGCGAGGGTCTCCACCTCAGCTGACCTTCCCTCGTGGCCCGTGATGGCGGCGACCCACGCGATGGCGGCGCCCGTCGCGACGATGTTGCCCTCGAGCGCATGGACGGCAGCGATCGCACCGGTCGGATCCTCCTCCGCCCAGGCCACCGTCGCCGAGAGCCGCGGGTCCCGTGCCGGAGCCGGGAGTGGCGCCATCACGGACGTGCCGGTGCCGAAGGTCGCCTTGACCGACCCGGGCCCCGGGAACCCGTGGCCCACGAGGGCCGCGTGCGAATCCCCGATCACGGCACCGATGGGCACACCCGCGGGAAGACCCGCGGTGGCACGCGTCTCGCCCACCACGCCCCCCGACCCGCGGATGGCCGGGAGGGCCGCTCGGGGGATGCCGAACACCTCCAGCAGCTCGTCGTCCCACGCAAGGCCGTCGAGGTCGAGCAAGAGCGTCCGGGATGCGTTCGTGGCGTCCGTCACGAAGGCCCTGCCACCCGAGAGGTTCCAGGCGAGCCAGGTATCCATGGTCCCGATGCACAGCTCGCCCCGGTCGGCCCGGGCCACGCCGTCCGGCACCTGGTCGAGCAGCCAGCGTGCCTTGGTCGCCGAGAACATCGGATCGAGCGTGAGGCCGGTCCGCGCCCGCACC
>JBEVIK010000179.1:0-7174 GCA_040510715.1 Candidatus Limnocylindrales bacterium | reverse complement strand
GCCGCCACCTCGCCCTTCCGGCGCACCGGCTGGTGCACCGTGGTGAGCGGCGGGTCGGTGAAGCGGGTGAGAGGCAGGTCGTCGAAGCCGACGATGGACAGCTCCTCGGGGACCCGGATGCTGAGCCGTCTCGCGGCAGCGAGCACTCCCGTCGCGGTCGCGTCACTCATGCACAAGACCGCCGTGGGCCGGTCGCCGCGCGACCACACCCGCAGGAACGCTGCCTCGCCGCCTTCGATGGTGGCGGGCGGCCGGACGATCCGGTCCGGCGACAGCTCCAGACCCGCGGTGGCGAACGAGCTCCGATAGCCCGTCAGCCGGCGTCCGGCCACGCCTTCGTCGTCGGTGTCGCCCACCGCTGCCTCGATGCCCATGACGAGGACATCCCGATGCCCCAGGCCCAGCAGGTGCTCGGCCGCGAGTCGTGCCCCGCCTTCGTCGTCCACGAGGACCGCTCGATGCCCCGACCAGGCCGGCGAATCGACCAGCACCGCCGGCAGGCCTGCCAGCCGGATGGACCCCATCTCGGGGTGCCGCTCGTCAAGGCCGAGGGCGACCACCCCGTCCACCGTGGCGCGGTCGAGCGCACCGGCGAGCGAGCCGTGGAGCGGTGAGATGAAGAGCAAGCCGAAGCCATGCTCCTCGGTGACGGACGCGACCCCTTCCGCGAACAGCGCGAAGAACGGGTTGGCGAAGACCTGGCCCAGCGCCTGTGGCGACAGGATGCCGATGGTCGTGGTCTGCCCCGACGACAGCATCCGGGCCACCGGGTGGGGCCGGTATCCCATGCGTTCGGCGACATCGCGGATCCGACTCGCGGTCTCCGCCGACAACCGGTCGGGGCTGTTGAACGCGAAGGACACGGCGGACTTGCTGACGCCCGCCTCCCGTGCCACGTCCGCGATCCCGACTCGCTGGTCGGAAGCCTTGGCCAACGGTGCCTCCTCCCCGGCCCGTGCCCCGCCCGAACCGCCTCCCATCGCGACAAAGGTCGCGCGTTGGTTGCGAACAGGACGCTAAACCGGTTTAGCGGACGGTAGCACGGTCGCCACCGATGTCAAGGGCCCGGATCGAGATCGATCGGCGGGTCCGGACCAGCGCATCCAGGACCGGGGAGACCGGGGCGCGGGGCGCCCTGTAGTACGATCGCGCACCCATGCTCGGTCAGCGTCGGTTCATGCCCGTCGGCGTCATGTTCTTCCTGCTCTACGCGTTCGCGATGCTCGCTGGCCTCGCGATCGCCATGCCGCTGGTCATCGACCAGGCGGTGGAGGCGTCCGTGTCACCGCTCGGCGTGGTCTACATGCTCCTGCTGGCGTATCTCATCTTCACGCTGACCCTGGTCCTGCAACGGAAGCAGGCCGGCTATCCCCTGGCGCTCGGGCTCGCGACCCTGAGCGTCCCGCTGATCCCCGTCATGTTCCTGTCGCCCGCCGGGGTGCCCGGGGCGGTCATCACCGCGGTGCTCGCGGTGGGCCTGTTCGTGGCGCTGCGACGCGACGCGACGCGCGCCTGGTTCGTCGAGCCCTGACACCGGCCGACGCCCGGCAGCCCACACCCAGTCGTCCACGAGGAGTCGAGTGAGCAAGAAGTCACGCACCTTCCAGCCGTCCGATACGCGCCCGCCGACCACCGGCGCGACCGGTGGCACGCCGCCTGCCGCGACGCCGGGTGCGGCCGATCCCTCGGCCACGCCACCGGCGCCCACGCCACCCCGGAACACGTCGAGCGGTGGGTCGCGAGCGGAGGCGCGGCGCCGCTCCACGGCACCCAAGGCCTCCGCGCAGCAGTCGTTCTTCGACCGCTATCGCGTGCTCATCCTCGGCGGCGCGGGTGTCGTGGTGGCGATCTTCGCGCTGCTGTTCTTCCTGCGCCCGGGTAACGCGGCGTATGAGTGCGTCAGCTTCCTCACGCCACCGCCCGCCACCGCGCCCGACGCCAGCGGTGCGCCGGCTTCGGGTCCGAGCGCCGCACCCAGCGTGGCTCCCACCGCGAGCGAGGCTCCGGCGACCAACGACGCACCGACATCCTCCGCGCCGAGCACCAGCGCCGGTCCGCTGGCATCGGGGGCGGCCCCCAGCGCCGCGCCAGTCACCAGCCCGGCTCCCGGTGCATCCGCTCCTGCGCCCAGTGCCGCGCCCACGCCCACCCCAGCCCCGACGCCGTTGCTCGGATTCCCCACGACCGACCTGGGCCGAGAGCATGCGGCGCAGGGCGCCAGCGTCCGCTACGACTATTGCCCTCCGGCCAGCGGCCGCCACTACAACCTGGGCGCTGGCCTCGCGCCGCTCGCCCGGCGGTTCTATGAACGGGACCTGAACTTCTCGCCGCAGCATTGGATCCACAATCTCGAGCACGGCTACACGGTCATCCTGTACAAGGGAGATCCTGGTGCTCAAGCCCTCGCCGAGCTGCAACGGGTGATGGACGATGCGTCGCCCAGCACCTGGAACCTGACCAACTGCGGGGCCGGCGCCCCCAACAAGGTCATCGTGGTCCGCTTCGACGGTATGGATCCGGGTGTGAACTTCGCCGCCGTGTCCTGGGACCGCGCGCTGCTCCAGGAGCAGCTCGACGCCGATGAGCTGCTCGCGTTCGCGGAGCAGTGGCAGGACGGTCCGGCCACTCCGGAACGCGTCTGCGGTTGACCGGTCGCGCCGAGCTCGGCCGCCCGGGCCAGGCCTGACGCGATGGCCAGCGGTGGCCGCTGGGTCTGTCTCGACGTCGGCGAGACGCTCATCGACGAGACGCGCATCTGGTCGACCTGGGCCGAGGTGCTGGGCATCTCGCCGATGACCTTCATGGCAGCCTTCGGGGCGAACGTCGAGCGGGGTCGTGAGCACGCGGACGTGTTCGACCTGCTCGGCGTCCCGGACTGGCGGGAGCGTGCCGAGGAGGTCGAGCGACGTCTCGGCGGGTTCCAGGCAGCCGACCTGTATACCGATGCGGTGCCCGCCCTCGCTGCCTTCGCGAGCGCCGGGTATCGCGTCGCGGTCGTCGCGAACCAGCCCGCGATCCGGGATGCGGAGCTGCGCGCGTTGGGCGTGGCCCCGGAGGTCATGGCCATGAGCGAGGAGATGGGCGTCTCCAAGCCCGACCCGGCGTTCTTCGCGCGGGCGCTCGAGCTGATGGGCGGGGCCGACCCCGCCGACGTCACGTACGTCGGGGACCGGCCCGACAACGACGTACGTCCCGCTGCCGCGGCCGGCATGCGAGCCGTCTGGCTGCGACGTGGGCCGTGGGGGGTCATCGCGCCCGGAGCTCCCGAGGCACACCTCGTGGTCGGGTCCCTCGCCGAGCTGGTGGAGCGCATCGGCGCTGCCTGGCCGGACGGGCCGCGCCCGCCGGCGATCGCGTAACCTATCCCACCCATGCCCGAGCTGAAGCCGTCCGCCGCTGCCCCCGTCCCGTCGCTGCGCTCGCTCGGACGAGACGCCGTCCGGGCCGCGTGGGCTGCGGCGGTCGCATCGGGAGCATTGCCTGCCGTGCCCGACGACGTGGCCGTGCCCGCGGTGGAGGTGGAGCACCCCGCCGACCCGGCCCACGGGGACCTCGCCAGCAACCTCGGCATGAAGCTCGCCCGTCCCCTGCGCCGCCCGCCGGTCGTCATCGCGGAGGCCATCGCGGCCGAGCTCCGGGCGTCCACCGGAGACCTGGCGGCCGTCGAGGTCGCACCCCCTGGGTTCCTCAACATGCGCGTCGCCGACGCCGCACTCGAACGGACCCTCGATGCGGCGCGCGCGGCCGATGGCGCCTTCGGCCGCCTCGTCCCGGACCGTCCCCGCCGCCTGAACGTGGAGGTCGTCTCGGCCAACCCGACCGGACCGATGACGGTGGGCAACGCCCGGGGCGCATTCGTGGGTGACCTGTTGTGCCGTGTGCTCGAGGCCGCTGGCCTCGACATCATGCGTGAGTACTACTTCAACGACTCCGGGCGCCAGGTGCGCGTGCTGGGCGGCTCGGTGGCGGCGCGCCGCCGGGGTGAGGAGCTGCCCGAGGAGGCGTACCGGGGGGCCTACGTGGACACCCAGGCCGTCGAGCTGCCGGAGGACGCCTGGGCCGAGGCGACCGCACCCGGCGCCGACACCGATGGCATCGTGGGCGCCTGGGCGTCGGAGCGCATCCGCGCGGGCATCGAGGCGAGCCTCGCGCACCTGGGGGTCCGGTTCGACGTCTGGAAGAGCGAAGCGACGCTGCACCAGGATGGCTGGGTAGCGCGCGCGGTCGATCGGCTCCGCGATGGCGGCCACGTGTTCGAGCAGGACGGCGCGACCTGGTTCCGCTCCACCACGTTCGGCGACGACAAGGACCGGGTCATCTACCGCGCCAACGGGGAACCCACCTACTTCGCCGCGGATATCGGCTATGTCACGGAGAAGTTCGCGAGGGGCTTCGACAAGCTCATCTACATCTGGGGCGCCGACCACCACGGGACGGTCGCCCGCGTCCGCAACGCCGCGCAGGCGATGGGCTTCGACCCCGATTCCCTGGAGATGCTGCTCGTCGCCTGGGTGCGCTTCGTGCGCGACGGCGAGGAGGTCTCGATGAGCAAGCGGGCGGGCGAGTTCATCACCCTCGACGAGCTGCTCGCCGAGGTGGGCGTCGATGCCGCGCGATGGTCGTTCGCGGCGCGCGCGGCGAGCTCCCCCATCGACTTCGACCTCGAGCTCGCCCGGAAGCAGTCCTCGGACAATCCCGTGTACTACGTGCAGTACGCCCACGCGCGCATCTGCTCCATCCTGCGCAAGGCAGCCGAGGCGGGGATCGCCCCGTCAGCGTCGCTGGCCGGCACCATCGATGGCGACCCGGTGGCGCAGGGACTGGCACGCGAGGTGCTCCGGCTCCCGGAGGTCGTCGAGGACGCGGCAGCCGCTGAGGCGACCCACGGCGTCACGGCGTACGCGACCGAGCTCGCGACCGTGTTCCACGCCTACTACCGGGACCGGCGTGTCGTCGACGCTGCCGACCCGGCGACATCCGCGGGCCGGCTGGCCCTGGTCGATGCCGCCCGACTCGCGCTCCGCAACACGCTCGGCCTGCTGGGGATCTCCACGCCCGAGCAGATGTGACAAGGCCCGGCATCGTGCCGGGCCCTGTCGCTGCGATCACGGTTCGGGCTGGCCTACTGCAGGACGACCTCGGCGACGCCGAGGGCGTCCTGGACCGCGGTGAGGGTCGCGTCGTCGCTGGCCACGAGGACCAGCACCGGTGCGTCCTGATCGCCGGTGACATCGACGCCCGGGAGCACCGCGTGCACCCCTGCCGCGCTGCCGAGGCCCGCGGCATCCGCGAATTGCTGCGCGTCATCGGCCTCGTCCCATGCCGTCTGCCAGACGATCGCCCAGGCATCGTCCGGACCCTCCAGCATGACCAACCGATCGCCGCCCCAGCCGTCCGCGGCGGATGCCACGTCCGACTCCGAGCCACCATCGGCCAGCACGATCCGCGCGCCGAGCTCACCCAGGGTCTGGGTGTAGCGCGCCGACCAGCCGTCGCCCAGCGCGGCAGCCACGTCGGGCAGCTCGACCCTCGCGGGCCGGTCATCGGGGTACCGATCCGGATGCAGGATCTGCTCGGTGGAGGCGGGCAACTGCTCCCATGCGGCATTGACCGCGTCCCAACCACCTGACCGACGCAGGGCCGTGACGAACACCAGCCCGTCGAGATAGGGCAGCTCCAACTGCCGGCGCACGATCGGCGGCATGTCGTTGAGCAGGTCCTGGTCCACCGTGGACACCGCGTCCGACAGGCCTACCAGGTCGTCCGGACCCAGGTTCTGCATGGCCCAGTCGAACATGACGCTGGTGGCATCACCCTCGATGAGGGCCAGGCGAGCCAGCGCGCGATCACCTTGCGTGGCGCTCACGTCGGTGATGGCCTCCAGGTCCCATCGTTGGTCCTGGAGCGCGTGCTCGTACTCGTGGGACGTGAACAACCGGTCCTCGACCCCGAAGTCGCCCTGGTCCCCGATGACCGTCATCGCGCCGGTCGTCGGGTCGTAGAACGCGGCGACCTGGCTCTCGTAGAGGTCGAGGAGCGCCTCGCGCAGGTCCATGTCCCGTGGGATCAGGCCCATCCGCTTCAGGAACGCCTCCTCGGCGGCGATCCGCCGGGGTGGGTTCTCGTCGTCGAACTGCGCCTCGAGCTCCCGGCGGAATCGCGCCCGCGAGATCTCCCGATACGGGACGTTCTCCCGTGCGTCGAGCTCCCGGATGGCCTGGACCTGCTCGGCGATCTCGTCGATGGCCGCCTGCGGGCTCGAGGTGGTCTGCGTGGGGTCGGGCACGGGCGCCTCGGTCGGCTCGGGCGTCGGCGGCTCGGTCTCCTCGGGCTGCGGCCCGCGGGACACGATGTAGTCCACGGTCGTCCCTGCCGGGACCCGCTCACCGGCCTCTGGATCGGTCCGGATGACCTCGCCTCGTGCCACGTTGTCGTTGAACCGGTTGCGCCGTTCACCCGGCGTCAGGTTCGCGTCGAGGAGCGCGTTGACCGCGTCCTCCGGGTTCGACCCACGGAGGTTCGGGACCTCGACGAGGGCCTCGGTCGCCTCCGGCGTCGGCTCGGGGCCGATCGACACGAAGTAGTCCACGACGGTACCCGTGGGGACTTCCGTGCCCGAGGCAGGCTCCGTGCGCAGGACCGCACCAACCGGGATGTTTGCGTGGAAGCGTTCCCGTCGCGTGCCAGGCTGAAGACCGGCCTCGATGAGCTGGTCGAGCGCGTCCTCCTCGGCAACGCCGCGAAGGTCCGGGACCGCGATCGGAGCCGGGGTCGCCTCGGGGCCACGGGAGATGACATAGGTCACGGGGGTGCCTGCGTCGACCTCGGTACCGGCCGGTGGATCCGTCCGGATCACGGCGCCCTCGGGCACGTTGTCATGGAAGCGCTCGATCCGGTCCGACGGCTGAAGGCCGAGGTCGAGCAGCTGGTTGAGCGCATCCGCCTCGGCGACCCCGCGGAGGTCAGGGATGACGACCGGGGCAGGCGTCGGCTCGGGTGTCGGGGTGGGCTCCGGACCCTGTGACACGACATAGGCGATCGTCGTCCCGACCGTGACTTCCGTGCCGGCAGCCGGCTCGGTCGACAGCACGGAACCGGCCGCGATGTCGTCGCTGAAGGCCTCGGTCCGGTCGCCCGGCTCAAGACCCAGGTCGAGGAGCTGGTTTTATCCTAC